>NZ_JASDCV010000029.1:0-65810 GCF_030407755.1 Rhodococcus sp. APC 3903 | reverse complement strand
GTTTGCGGCGAATTCAGGAGATAACACGCGCAGACTTGGCAAACGGCGACGACCGGTTGGCATTGCATTTAAGTCTGAAAGTCGCGCGGTTGTTAGATCTCCGATGATCCCAACCGAGAAGGGGGACTGCGGAAGAATCCAGCGGCTCAACGTAGTTCGGGGCTCGATCGTCAAGCGGGATGGTTCTGGGGTGGGAAAGGAAGCGCGTCGTACATCGGCCGGGGTGGGTTGGCTTGACCTGCTGAGACGTTCATACGTTTGATCGGGCACCTTCTATCCTCCTGTCGGCAGATGCGGCGGAGTGCAACTTTTTCGGGCATTGAAAGTGCAGAATCGTCCAGATGGGTGTCGAGCTGCGTGAAGAACGCGCGTTTTTGCAAACCGAAATGACGACGAATTTGGTCTGAGTTCGGTCCCCCGGTACGCAGATGTTTGCGCGCAAACTGGACAATTTGTTGCCGACTGCAAATAGGGGATTTCGCGTCCATCCCGTTGGCTCCCTTTACGGTTGGATTGGATCAGATACCTGAGTCGGTGCGATTTTTACGCACCCCTTCACTGCAGGTCTGGTCTGATCTTTCCGAAATTGGAGTCGCGGAGATATATGCAGTTGTTCGAGATCGTTCCCCCGAAATTGAACAAACGCGCCAGACTGGATTGTGGCCATTGATGCTGCACGTCTAGCCATTTGCTTGCTGCTGAACTGGCTGGTCAGTACGACACGGTATCGGTGATGTTGCGGGCCTAACGCCAAACGGTGAAATGGTTCTGCCAGGAGAACGACACGTTTTTGCCGGCATTCGAGACGACGACTCCGCGCGGATCAACCTCTGGGGGAAGGGGAACCGACCACATCATCTTTCCGTCGCGAGCCCGGATCGAATGCATTCCGGTGTAGTCGCTGAAGACGAAGTGGTCGCCATCGGTTACCCCGCTGCGAACCCAGTACGCGTCTTGCCAGGGTGTTTGCCACAGCTGTCGGCCACTCTCGATGTCGAGACCCGAGATTGTGCGAGTCTCGGGAGACGTGACCAGGATTGTTTTTCCTACCACTGCGGCGATGGCGCTTCCCGTCCCGGCCATCGCGGTGTTGACGATTTGTGAACTGCGCCAAAGTTCGTCACCGGAATTCGGGTCGTAGGCGCCGTCGCCGAGAAACATCGGCAGGCCCGTCGAGGACTTACTTGGGTAGGACGACGATGAGTACAAGGGAATCGGTATCGCACGAATCGTGGATCCATCGGAAGCCAAGAGGTTTTGGGTTCCTACATAGCCTGATCTGCCGCCGACACTGGTGAGGAACAATCCGTTCCCGGCCGGGACAAGCGAATCACCCTCGAATTTGAATCGTTCTGCGCCGGAATCCAGATCGTAGATTCGATAGCGGTACTGTGGGGCTCCGCCATCGCCCTGTTCCATCGCAATGACAGTGTCGGTGTGAGGGACCGTGTAGACGGCCCCGAACTTCTCACTTGGTTCGAAGGTGCGAACGAAGTTGGCCGTTAAGTTGGTTGTGTTGCCGCTGGCGAGAATTCGTGTTCGAATCGTTCCGTCCATCCTTTCGCCGGACGTGTACACGGTGTCTCCGGTGATGACGGCGCCATTGAGATCGAAGTCGGTTCCGAGGTCGGACATAAGAGTTCCGGTCGCGGTATCTACAAAGATCATCCGTCGATCGCCCCAGCACGCAATGATCGTGGATTCGTTCTGCTGACTGCACTGGCCGATGACTCCGCCGATTCGCGTTTTCCACAGCGGACTTCCGTCGTCGGGATTCACACCGACCAGTGTGACGGCACCGACTCCCTGACTCGACGAAGACTCGTCGGTCTTGGGAAGGGGATAAGCAGTCGCAGCCACCAGCACGTCACCGACTTGGTACGTGTTGCCGTACCCGTAGTAGCGATCGAGGCCGGAAGGCATCGACAGCAGTACGTCGCCGGAGTTGTCCGTGAGCGTTCGAACATCGAGTTCCCAGGCTTGTTGCGGAGGATCGGAGAGGTCCACGTCGACAACGCCCTGCTCGACGATCGGACCGCCTATCTTCTGCTTCGGCGAGGCCGCCTCACTGGAGTCGGAGAGTGCCGATACGACGATGAACGCGATCGCCACGATCAACGCCAGTCCGAGGGCGACCAGTTTCCAGTGTTCCTTCAACCGAAGCTGCATCGAAAGACCGTAACCGATCGAGCAAACTGATCGGTTCGTTTCGCGGACGGCCGGCTCGATGTCGATCGCGAGATCGAGCCCACGTGCTCGGTGTGACGAAGTGTGGTGGCCTCGTACACACGAGACCACCACACCGACGGCGTCAGACGTAAGGCGAGTACGCCGGGAGATCCAACTGACCGTTGCCCGACAGTCCGATCACAATCACCTCGGGTTCGGTGACGGCGCGAGCGTGAGCGATGGCGCCGGCAACCGCGTGGGTTGATTCCGGAGCCGGGATGATCCCTTCGGCGCGGGCGAAAATCAGACCGGCCTGGAGCGCGTCGTCCTGATCGACGGCAATCGCATCCATGAGTCCGAGGTTGACCGCATGCGAGACCATCGGCGACATACCGTGGTAGCGAAGGCCACCGGCATGGATCGCCGGGGGAACGAAGTCCTTACCCAGAGTGTGCATCTTGAGCAGCGGCGTCAACCCGGCGACGTCACCGAAGTCGTAGCGGTACTCGCCCTGAGTGAGGGACGGGCATGCCGAAGGCTCGCAGGCGACCAGACGAGTCTTGGTGCCTTCGCGAAGGTTTCGTCCCAGGAACGGGAAGGTGAGTCCGGCGAGGTTGGAACCGCCACCGGCGCAACCGAACACGGTGTCGGGGACGGCGTCGCCGGCTTCTTCGAGCTGGACCATTGCTTCCTGACCGATCACGGTCTGGTGAAGCATGACGTGGTTCAGCACGCTACCGAGTGAGTAGTGCGTGTTCGGATCCTGCGCAGCGACCTCGACGGCCTCACTGATCGCCATACCAAGCGAGCCGGTGGTGTCGGGATGCGACTTCAACAGTGCGCGTCCGGCTTCCGTCAGGTCGGAAGGCGACGGGTGACAGATTCCGCCGTACGCCTCCATCTGGATGCGTCGGTACGGCTTCGAATCGAAGGAGGAGCGAACCTGCCACACCTCGACGTCGAGTCCGAGCAGTGCGCCCGCGAACGACAGCGACGCACCCCACTGGCCTGCGCCGGTTTCGGTGGTGAGCTTGGTGGTTCCTTCGATCGCGTTGTAGTACGCCTGCGCGACAGCAGTATTCGGCTTGTGTGAACCGACCGGGCTCACGCCTTCGTACTTGCAGTAGATGCGAGCAGGTGTGCCCAGAGCGCGCTCGAGTCGGTGCGCACGGAACAGGGGAGAGGGCCTCCACATGCCGTAGATCTCGCGAACCGTCTCCGGGATCTCGATGTAGCGCTCGGTTGCGACTTCCTGCGCGATGAGGTTCATCGGGAACAGCGGCGCCAAGTCCTCGGGGCCGAGCGGCTCACGAGTGCCCGGATGCAGGTGCGGGGGAACGGGCTCGGGGAGGTCAGCCGCCAGGTTGTACCAGTGCGTCGGCACTTTCGACGGGATGGAGACGCCCAAAGGCTCGAGCGAACGGTTGAGTGGGGTGGTGGTCAACTAACTCTCCTTCGTGGATTCGGTACCTGATCTTGGCGGTCGTAGCGACGACGCGTACGGCATTTGCCGGATCGGGGATCCTGGAGAGGAGCCTGCTGGACCACCCGATGTCGGTCCGGGCAGCACGCAGTTGCGGCTGACCGTCAGCGGTCGGGCCACCAGAGGTGCGCAGTGAGCAGGGTCACGAGCCGATCGTACATCGGTACTCGCGCCCTGCTCACGTCGGGCGCGGCTACATTTTCGCCATCCTCCGTCGGCGCGGCTACATTTTCGCCATCCTCCGTCGGCTCAGCGGAAAATCATGCACGTCGTAGTTCCGTGCGCCACCAACTTGCCGTTCTTGTCCAAGACCTTGCCCTCTGCCGTCGCGGTACGCCCGCCCACGTGAATGACGCTGCCGTGGGCTGTCAGTTCGTCACCGTCGAGAGGCACCGTGCGGATGTAGTTGAGCTTGAGTTCGAGGGTCGTGTAGCCGACGCCGGCCGGAAGCATCGTGTGTACCGCGCAGCCCATGACCGAGTCGAGCAGCGTTGCGCAGATTCCGCCGTGGACAGTGCCGAGCGGGTTGCTGAAATCGGCACGCGGGGTCAGGGCGAAGCTCACCGATCCCTCGTTGACCTCGCGCATCTCCATGCCGAGGAGGCGTCCGATGCTGGGTCGGTCGTTGACCTGCGTTCCCATCCAGCGGAGAAGTTCGAGGCCTGTCATCTGCGCCGGATCGACGGTTGCGGTTGTCTCGTCACTCATTGTTTCATCCCATCACTATGTAGGTCGTCATACATAACGTAGCGTATGAGTCGACAGGTGTACCGACGGCCGAAGGATCTGTGACATGGCAGAGCTGAGCTCACGTGATCGCATGATTCGTAGTGCGGTCGAACTGATCAGCCGCAACGGTGTCGATGCGACATCCTTCAGCGACGTCATCAAGCACAGCGGCGCGCCCCGTGGGTCGATTTACCATCACTTCCCCGGCGGCAAGACCGAGCTGATGGTCGAAGCCGTGCGCGCGGCTGGTGCGATCATCACCAGACGAATCAGCTCGGCTGCGGCCACCGGTTCCACTGCCGACGTGATCGAAGCGGTCGGAGACATCTGGCGACTCAATCTCACGCGCTCGGACTTCGCGATCGGCTGCCCGGTGATTGCCGGCGGGTTGGCGCGCGCCAGTGAGCCAGAAGTCGCGGAAGTATCGGCTGAGGTCATGCTGGGATGGCAGAAGTTGATCGAATCGCAACTCGAAACTGCGGGTTATCCTGCAGTGCAAGCAAAGTCGATGGCAAACCTGACGATCACGTCGGTCGAAGGTGCAGTGGCGGTGTGCCAGACGACTCGAAGTATCGAGCCGCTCGAACAGGTCATCGCTTCACTGCAGGGGCTCTCTCGTTCTGAGGCTTGGTCCCGCTGAGCCTTCGGGGGTTGACTTCGGTCGCCAAGTATCCGTAACTTCATGTAACGGCTAATTAGGCAGGAGTAGGCGATGACACATTGGTTCGACCTCGAACCGGTCGGTGTGGATTTCTTCGACACGGCGCCGCATATCTTCACGTACTCGATCGACCTCGCCGCCGAACCTGATGTCGTCTGGGCCGGTCTGACCGCCGACGAGCCTTTGTCGTGGTGCCGACTGCTCACAAAAGTGCACTACACCTCGCCGCGCCCCTACGGCGTCGGCACGCCCCGAATCGCGGAGGTGGGCGGTGGTGCGATGCAGATGCGCGAAAAGTTCATCACCTGGGACGACGAAACGCGTCGGCACTCGTTTTACGTCGAACAGTCCAATGTTCCGCTGTTCCAATCCTTCGCGGAGGACTACCGCGTCGACGAGCTCGCAGTGGGTTCGAGACTGCAGTGGAATTTTGCATTCTCGCCGCGTCCGAAGCTGTCGCTCGCGGTGCGCGGCGGGCTACCGGTCAACTCACTGATCTTCTCGAGCTTCGTGCGCGATACCAAGCGGCACTTCGGTTCTGCGCCACGCCATTGACTTTCTTCCCTTCATGCGAGAGGTATCCATGACCACACTCGGAGAATCGTTGACTTTGCCCTGTGGGCAGATACTGCGGAATCGCACGATGAAAGCTGCGCTCAGTGAGGCTCTGGGGGACCGGACTCATGGACCGTCCACCCGCTTGGAAACGCTGTACGGCCGTTGGGGCAGTGGCGGGTTCGGATTGCTCGTCACCGGCAATGTCATGGTCGATCGATCGCAGATCGCCGAACCGGGCAACGTCGTCGTCGACGACGATCGTGATGCCGAAGCGCTGACTGCCTGGGCCAAGACTGCCAAGAACGGCGGCGCCGAGATCTGGATGCAGCTGAACCACCCAGGGCGGCAATCCAACCCGATCGCCAGCAGAGGTCGACCGGTCGCACCGAGCGCGATTGCTCTGAAGATTCCGGGAATGGCGACGCCGCGAGAACTCTCGACTGCTGAGATCGAAGAGATCATCGACAAGTTCGCGGAAACCGCTCGCGTCGCCGAGTCCTCCGGCTTCGGAGGCGTGCAGATACATGCCGCCCACGGTTATCTTGTTGCGCAGTTCCTTTCGCCGTTGTCCAATCAGCGGACGGACGAGTGGGGTGGAGATCCCGAGCGTCGACGACGCTTTCTGATCGAAATCGTTCGGCGCATTCGCTCGACCGTTGCTCCCGGATTCGCGGTGTCGGTCAAACTCAACTCGGCTGATTTCCAGCGCGGCGGATTCTCGGAAGACGAATCGCGAGAAGTAGTACGCGCGTTGACCGAAGAGTCGGTCGATCTCATCGAGATCAGCGGTGGCAGTTATGAATCGCCGGCCATGATGGGTAAAGCGCAGAAGCAGAGCACTCGCGATCGAGAGGCATATTTCCTCGAGTATGCCGAGACGGTTCGAGCGATTGCCGGCGACATTCCCTTGGCGGTCACCGGCGGCTTCCGCTCGCGATCGGCGATGGTCGAGGCACTCGCTTCCGGCGCCTGCGACGTGATCGGCCTCGGCCGGCCGACGATCACGATTCCCGACGCGGCAACCGTTCTCCTGGAATCGAATCGGGAACGATTGATCGTCCCGACTGTGGAGTTCGGAGCGCGGAAGTTGTTGGGGAAGGTTGCCGACATCTCGATGCTCGACGGTGCACTCGACCTGCAGTGGCACACCGATCAGTTGCATCGAATGGGCGACGGTAACGAGCCGGATCCGGCTCGGCCGTGGTGGAAAACCCTCGGGACCATGGTGAGGCGAAACGGAATCGATGCGCTTCGCCCCACCAAACGAGCGGCTTGATCAGTTCGGTGCACCGATGTTGAGTTCATCGGGATGCGCGCCGACGCGGGTACCGTCGTCGAGAGTGTCGATTTCGCTCAGATCGAGATCAGTGAGTTCGAAGTCGAATACGTCGATGTTCTGAGCGATCCGGGCATCATGCACTGATTTCGGGATGACGATCAGGCCGTTCTGCAGGTGCCAACGGATCAGGACCTGCGCGGCAGTCTTGCTGTGGCGGTCACCGATTCGAGTGATGATCGGATCGGTGAGCAGCGTGTTGGGCTTCGATGCCTTACCCCAACCCGCGTTGCTGGTACCGCCGAGTGGGCTCCACGATTCGACCTTGATTCCGTGCTCGGCGGCCTTGTCGCGGATCGCGTGCTGCGTGAGGTGCGGATGCAGTTCCACTTGATCGACTGCCGGCAACAATCCGCCGCGATCGACGAGAAGCTGCAGATGATGCGGCTCGAAGTTGCACACCCCGATTGCCTTCGCGCGGCCCGATTCCGCGATCTTTTCGAGCGCGTCCCAAGTGCGGAGGAGTCGGTCGTTGTCCTGCAGTGGCCAGTGGATCAGATACAGATCGACGTAATCGACGCCCAGCTTGTCGATGCTGCTGTCGAAAGCCTTCAACGCCGGCTCGTAGCCCTGATCTGCATTCCACAGCTTCGTGGTGAGGAATATGTCCTCTCGCGCGACGGACGAGTTGGCGATACCTCGTCCGACGCCCTCTTCGTTCCCATATGCGGCAGCGGTGTCGATGTGCCGGTAGCCGGCGTCGTCGAGAGCGAACCGCACTGCATGCTCGGTTTCGTCGTTGGTGGCCTGCCAGACTCCGAGGCCGAGTTGCGGGATCGTGGTTCCGGAATTCAGCGTGATGTCAGGATTGCTCATGGATCAAGGCTAGCGATCTCGAGCTTTCCTTGCCTGGGTCAGAGCCGCCTGGGTCAGAGAGTCGTAGCCGAGTACCCATGCGCCGCTGCAACACTGTCGGACAGGAGCAGGCCGTCGTGTGTGCTCAGTCCTGACCCCAGGCCGGGAACTGCCGTGACCGCGTCCTTCCACCCCTTGTCTGCCAATGCGACGACGTACGGAAGCGTCGCGTTGGTGAGCGCGTACGTCGACGTACGGGGGACGGCTCCGGGCATGTTCGCAACGCAGTAGAAGACCGAACCGTGAACCTGGTACGTCGGATCGGCGTGCGTGGTCGCGTGTGAATCCTCGAAGCAGCCGCCCTGGTCGATGGCGATGTCGACCAGGACAGAACCCGGCTTCATACGCGCCACCAGGCTGTTGGAGACGAGAGTCGGCGCCTTCGCCCCGGGGACCAGCACTGCGCCGATGACGAGGTCGGCGTCGAGTACTGCCTGTTCCAGTTCGAGGCTGTTGGACGTGATGGTCTTGACCTGGCCGTGGTACAGCTCGTCGATTTCCCGCAGGCGAGCGATCGACAGATCGAGAACGGTGACGTCGGCCTGCATGCCGTAGGCCACGGCGATGGCGTTTTTGCCGGAGACTCCCGCACCGATCACCACGACCTTGGCGGGGCGCACTCCGGGGACGCCGCCCATCAGCACTCCGCGTCCGCCGCCGTGACGCATCAAGTGGTAGGCGCCGGCCTGCGGCGCAAGGCGTCCGGCTACTTCGCTCATCGGTGCGAGAAGGGGCAGTGAACCGTCGGAACCGACAACGGTTTCGTAGGCGATGGAAGTGGTCTTCGAAGCCAGGAGTGCGTCGGTGCATTCCTTCGACGCCGCCAGGTGCAGGTAGGTGAAGAGCACCTGGTCCTTACGGAGTCGCGAATACTCTTCTGCAATAGGTTCTTTGACCTTCAGGAGCAGATCTGCGTCTGTCCAGACCTGATCGGCGGACCCGAGGATCTGCGCGCCCGCGGCCTTGAAATCCTCGTCACTGAACGAGGAGCCGACGCCTGCGCCCGTTTCGATGACGACCTCGTGCCCTCGGCCGACCAGTTCGTGGACGCCTGCTGGGCTGATAGCCACGCGGTACTCGTGGTTTTTGATTTCGCGGGGGATTCCGACCTTCATGACACGGCTCCGAACTGAGTCTGTTTGTTTCTTCGAATGGCAGGTGCCAAGCATGAAGTTTCGTCGTCAGATAGTGAAGAGAAGTGAAGATAATTCTCTAAGCTGTATTCATGGTGCGCGAAAGTTCAAAAATCGGTATTCAGACGGCCGCCTCGCCGAAGCATGTTCGGGCTGCCGTGAAGTTGGACGAGGTCGACCGGGTTCTGCTCGAAGAGCTGGCGAAAGACGCGAGGATTCCGAACAATGCGCTGGCCGCGATCGCGGGAATTGCGCCGTCGACATGCCTCGGCCGTGTGCGCGCCTTGGTGGACAACGGCGTGATCAGGGGATTTCACGCGGACATCGACCCCGCCGCTCTCGGAATGGATCTGCAGGCGATGATCGCAGTTCGACTGCAGGCCAACGCACGGTCGCACCTCAACCGGCTCGGCGACGACTTCGCCAAGTTGGACTCGGTGCTCAACGTGTACTTCGTTGCCGGTGTCGACGACTACATGCTGCACGTCGCAACGACGGATTCGGCGCAGCTGCGTGACTTCGTCGTCAACAATCTCTCGGCACATCCAGCGGTTGCTGCGACCGAGACGATTCTGATCTTCGAACACGTCAGGCCTCGAGGCGGTACTGCCTGATTAGTTCTCACCTGATGGCGGGTCGACGCCCGGACCAGGCGTTCTCGAGGAGTTCGCTCAGGCCCGGCGGGGTGATCTCACGCGGGTTCGGATACGCGGCGGAGGTGGCGAGTTCGACTGCATTTTCGATTTGATCGTGACTCATTCCCAGTTCTTGCAGAGTGGTCGGTCCGCCGCACGCGGTGACGAGGTCGAAAACGCCGGTAGCGGCATCGGATGCGCCCAGAGCAGTCGCTATTCGCGACATCACATCCGGGACAGCAGGCGCGTTGAATGCCATTGCGTGGGGGAGGACAACGGTGTGGGTGGGAGCATGCGGCAAACCGAAGCTGCCACCGAGGGTGTGGCACAACTTGTGATGAAGCCCCATACCGACTGTGCCCAAGCAAGTTCCGGCCAACCAGGCCGCTTGCAGTAGTTCGGCCCTACCTTCCAGATTTTTCGGATCATCGACAATGCTCGGCAGCGCACGGGCGATCCCGGCGATCGCCTCGATCGCCATCAAGTCCGTGATCGGGTTGGACTCGGTGGAGTACAACGCTTCAACCGCATGCGCCATCGCGTTGACGGCGCTGGTGACGGTGGTATCCAGCCGCAGATCGAGAGTGAGGTCGACGTCGTAGATGACGGTTTCGGGTCTGATGTGGGGAGAGGAGCGAGTTGTCTTGCGTCCGTTCTCTGTTTCACCCAACACCGGAGTGACTTCTGATCCCGCGTACGTTGTCGGAACGACGATCTGATCGAACCCCGCTCGTAGTGCCAGTGCCTTGGACAACCCGGTTGCCGAACCGCCGCCGATCGCGACGACCGTGTCGACGTGATGGTTCTCGGCAAGTCTCAGCGCGGCTGTCGTGACTTCGATCGGAGTATGCATCACAGCGCCGTCGAAGCGGACCACCGCCATGTCGCCGAGAGATTCGGTCACGGCGGCGGCAACCGCGTCGAGTCGACGACTTGCCAGCACCATCACTCGGCTACGGCCGAGCCGCCGCACTTCTTCGGCGATCGTATCGATCATCCCTTGGCCGAAGACAATTCGAGCCGGTGAAGCGTCGTACGAGAAGGGCTTCATGTCATCCCTGCGAAACGGTGGCGTGCATTTCCCAGACGATGACCTCTGCCCCGGTATCGGAGCTGAGCTGCTGACCTCCACCGCCGGATACTCGCACCGCGTCACCTTGTTCGAGCACTCCGACGCCTTCCATGGCGGCCTGACCGTCGGCGACAAAAACATGCAGGAACGGTGCGTCCGGCAGGGTCACAGGTTGTCCGGGTTGCAGACGCGCAACGTGCATCGCGGCGTACTTGTTCTTGATCCGGATTGCCGAGTGATCGGCGTACGCGTCCATGCCCGACGCGACGGGAACCAGTCCACCGGCAAGCAATTCGGCGTCGATCTCCAACTGCTCGTATCCGGGCGTGATTCCGGCCTCGTCGGGGACGACCCACATCTGGATGAAGTGAACCGGGTCGCTGTGCTTGTCGGAATGCGCACCCGCCACGTCACCGAGTCGCCACGAATCGTTCTTCTCCGAATGCAGGATTCCCGTTCCAGCGCTCATCCGCTGGGCGAGACCGGGGTAGATGACGCCCGAATGCCCCATCGAATCCTGATGTACGAGAGAACCTCTCAGTACCCAGGTGACGATCTCCATGTCCTGGTGCGGGTGGGTGTCGAATCCCATTCCGGGCGTGACGATGTCGTCGTTGTTGACCAGGAGAAGACCGTGGTGAGTGTTCTTCGGGTCGTAGTGATTGCTGAACGAGAACGAGTGCTTCGAGTCCAGCCAGCCGGCATTGGACTTGAAGCGATCCCCGGATCGACGGATATCGAGGTTCGGCTGCGACAGAGTGGAGGTCATGGTGTGCCTTCCGAATGGTGTGGGGGAGAGCAAGTTTTCAGAGGACGTGATTGCCGTACATCTCGCCGAGGGGGTCGGCGATCAGCTCGAGTCGAGCGCCGTCGGGATCGCGGAAGTACAACGAGACCTCGCTGTGCTCGATCAGTTCGACGCCGGCCTCGGTCAGTTGGGTGCGCAGCTTCGCCCACTTGGCAGGTTCGACGCTGATCGCGATGTGGTGGAGGCCGCCGAGTACTTCTTGGTACGGGCCCACGTCGAGACCCGGGAAGTCGAAGAAGGCCAGCAGGTTGCCATTGCCGATGTCGAAGAAGAAGTGCGACGACCCGGGATAGTCACGGTTCTCGATCAACTCGGTGAGTGGGAATCCGAGGAGATCCTGATAGAACTTCACGGTTCGTTCGACGTCACTGCTGATCAGGGCCGTATGGTGCAGGCCGCGTGCGGTCGATGCGGGTCGTTTGTCGGCGGGGATCAGATGTCGATCCCTGATCTCGGTCCGGCGTTCCTCGAACTGCACTGCGTTGTCGAACTGCACTGCGTTGTCGTCGCTCATGGCGCCCGCCTCTCGGTTGAACCTTCTCTTCGAACAGGTAGTTGATTGATCAACTACATTGAGAATAGATCATTTGATTTCGTTGTCAACTACTTCGGATATGCTGGTGTCATGGAATCGACGCGGTGGTTGAGCGACACGGAGCAAACGGCCTGGCGGGCTTACCTGGACTCGACCCGACTGCTCCAGCGTGTTCTCGATCAGCAGTTGGTGCGAGACTCCGACATTTCCTTCACCGATTTCGAACTGCTGGTCGCTCTCGCCGAAGCGCCCGGCCGGCAACTGCGCATGAGTGAGCTCGCCGACGCTGTGATGGCTACCCGAAGTGGTGTGACCAGGGCCGTAAATCGATTGGTCGGCGCAGGGTGGGTGCGCCGGGTTGAGTGTGTCGACGACAAGAGGGGCGCCAATGCGGAGCTGACCGACTCGGGTGCCGACAGACTGGCGTCGGCAAGCCCGGCGCACGTAGCCGCAGTGCGGGAGAGCATGTTCGATCTGCTGAGCCCGCGAGATGTCGAGCGGCTCGGTGTGGTCTTCGGCGAGATGCGTCGGCACCTTCTCGAGACCCAGTCAGGTAATTGACAGAGCAACGGTCCGTGTCACGTAGTTGGTGAGGGCTGCGAACGGACTGCCATCATTGTCTGGTGACCCGCATTCGTATGTTCGCAACCGACCTCGACGGCACCCTGCTGCGCTCCGACCGAACGATTTCGGCGCGCACCGCGCAGGCCATGGAGAACGCGCGGCTCTCCGGAATCGAAGTTGTGTGGGCGACGGCCCGCGCCCGGCATTCGGTACACACATTGGCGAACTCGTGCGGATTTCGCGGTAAAGCTGTGTGTGCCAACGGAGCTGTGATTCTCGACCTCGCCGACGGGACTCCGGAGATCGTCGATACCGTCTCGATCGAAATGTCCTTGGCTGCAACGGCTATGGAGCAAGTTCGGGCGCTGGTTCCGGGCGTCGTGTTCGCGAATGTCGGACCCACGCAGTTCTTTGCCGAGCCGGAGTATGCCGCTCTGTGCGAATTCGCGGACCATCACCGGCACCTGCACGAGATGGTGCTCGCCGATACCCTGCCGCTGGACGTGGAGCCGATGGTCAAGATCGTGGCTCGGCATGCGGAAGTTCCCAGCGCCGACCTGTACCGAACAGCGGTCGCTGCGGGCATCGAGGGCGTGGAGTTGACGCACTCCGGCGCCCCGTACATGGAAATGGCTGCAGCGGGCGTCTCGAAGGCCAGCGCTCTCGCGCAGTTGTGCGCGATCGACGGCATCGACGCGTCGGAAGTGGCGGCAGCCGGTGACGCCTTCAATGACGTTGCCATGCTGACCTGGGCCGGAACAGCTCTGGCGCCGGCCAACGCCAGAACCGAGGTCATCGAGCTCGCCGACCGAATTTTGCCCACGAACGACGAGGACGGCGTGGCGAGCTACCTCGAAGAGTTGGTTGCGGGGCGCTAGTTCAGCTGCTGACGGCCTTGGGTCCGGTGCCGATACCGACTCCGCAGTCCGTCATGAATTCGGAGAAGACGCGGTCGAAGCGATCCGGGTAGTCAAGGTGCGGGAAATGTCCGGCGCGCTTGAAGATCTCCACCCGCCCCAGCGGTAGTTCGGCGCGAGCGTTCTCGGTGTGGGCGTTGGGGATGATGGTGTCCTCCTCACCCCACACCAGCAGTGCCTGCAGATTCTTGAAGTTGGCGAAATGCGGAGTGGCATTGACGGTTTGACCGTTGTAATTGATGACCGATCGTGCCGTCGCCAGAAATGCCTGACGCGTCGACGCGTCCGATACCGAAGCGAAGCTCTTACGGGCCTCGCTCGCGCTGGCACCGAGCTTGAACAGGCCGATCTTGTTGAAAAGTCCGAGCGCTTTGTCGGTCACGTCGGTCAGCGTCCTCGACGCGAGGACGGGAAGTACCAGTTCGCTGCCGGGCAGTGTCGCCGCACGCAGGAGTGGGCTCACCTCGGGGCCGAGTCCACCGCTGGCTACCAGGCACAGCCGCTCCACCCGGTCGGGGAACAGATACAGCGTCTGCATCGCGATCCCACCACCGAGGGAGTGGCCGACCAGGGTGGCCGACGGAATGTCGAGGGCTTCGAGGAGGTCACGCACAGTGGCGGCGTGAGCACTGAGTGAATAGTCGCCGGCAGGCTTGTCCGACGCACCGTGTCCGAAGAGATCAGGGGCGATCACGCGGTAATGACGCGAGAGCGTCTCGATCTGCGGTTCCCAGTTGGAGTGCGCGCCCAGCAGGCCGTGAATGAGCACCACGACGGGGCCACTGCCTTGGTCGACGTATTTGAGCTGGTCGCCGTGCAATACAACCGTCTGTAATTGGTCGGTTGCCATGATTGAACCTTTCGGAGCCGCCAGTGTCTGTGGCTGCTCGCGTGTTGTCGGACCGCACCCGCCCCGACGCGGATCCACGGGTATTTGTGACCGGGAGTAACCCCAGTTCCCTCAGTATGCCCATCGAGGGGGTCGATGTCGTGGCCATCGGGCGTGTTGTGACGAACCGTGAGCCGTCGGCTGAGGGGAGACGTACAACTCACCGCCGCGTGTCGGCGCCGTTGATCAGGCGAAATCGACCAGTTTGCCGAAGGTGAGGTTGATGTCCCACGGTGTGACGCCCCACGTCTCGATCGCTGAAACCGCGAAGATTCCGGCAGCCTCGATGGTGTCCTGTGAGGCTGGTGCCGACACAGAAACGCCGGTTTGGTCGCTCGGAACCTCCGGCCAGACGCCTGTGCCCACCGGTGCGGGGGTTGCCTCCATGACTGCGTTGGCCAGGCCCGATTCGTCGACGGTCGTGAAGAGGCAGTTCGGCTCGTGCGGAGAATCCCACCCGCCGAGTTCCGCGAGCCAGAATTCGCCGCGTCCAGCAGCGGAGATCGCGATGGACGCGAGTACCGATTCGAGATCTTCCCAAGCGTCGCCGGTCGGGGAGGACGCGTCGGTGAGCTTGAACGGTGCGGCGAGGGCAGTGCTGTCCGGGGAAGTGAAGCGCGGCTGCACAGTGAGGGCCTGGGTCTGGGTATCCAGGAACGCAACTTCTCGGAACTTGTTGTCCGGCAGAGCAGTACGAGCTACGAGGCCGCGTCCAAGCAGTACGCCGAGCGCGGCGGGATCGTCGACGCTCCACAAGCGGGTCTCGTCCTCGGACCAGGTGCGAATCATTCCGCTGACGACAGGACTGATCAGCACGGGCTCGAGGTTCGTACTGCCTGTTGATTCGCTCACCGCTGGCTCCCCACCGCACTTCGTACCGCCGGACCGGTTCCGCGCGACCAGATAAGTATGCCGCCTCGCTGCTGTGCGCCTTTATTAACCGCCGGGGGTTAATAAAGGCGCACAGCAAGTGGTCACATATGCGTGCCGCCGTCGATGCGGATTTCCGTTCCGGTGACAAACGAGCCGTCCTCGGAAGCGAGCATCGCGATCACGCCGGCGACGGCGGACGGGGGCGCGAAACCCTCACCGATTGCCGGGGCCAGCTTGCCGAGCAGCGTGAAGTCGATGTCGGCCGGGAAGCCGGGATCGGACGTCATGCCCGACGCGATGCTGCCGGGTGCGACGGCCACGGCGCGAAGACCCTGCTTGCTGTACTCGAGAGCAAGTGCGTGCGTGAAGGATTGGATTCCACCCTTCGACGCCGCATATGCCGTCATGTACGGGTGGGCGAAGGTCGCCGAAGTGGAACTGAAGTTGACCACGACGCCTGCTCCGCTTTCGAGCAGTGCCGGCAGGGACTCCCTCGTCATGAGGAACGTTCCGGTGAGGTTGACCCCGATGACGGTGTTCCAGAAATCGAGTGTCATCTCGTGGGTGTGCGCGGAGCGCAGAATGCCCGCCGCATTGACCAGCACGTCGAGCCCGCCCAGAGCCTTGATCGCAGCGCCGACCTGTTCGCGAACAGACTCTTCGCTGGAGATGTCGACCTTCACCGTGGTGAGGCGATCGGAGTGGCCGGCGTCTTTCGCGGCGTTCAGCGTCTGTTCGAGGCCGGTCTCGGAAATGTCGGCGGCGACGACGGTGCCTCCTTCTGCCAGGATGCGGGCAACGGTGGCCTGGCCGATTCCGGACCCTGCGCCGCTGATGAGGACGCGCTTGTCGTCGAATCGATTCACGAGAAAACTCCGGTCTGTGAGATGGACAGCTGTCTGGTGACCGATTCTGCGTGATCCAGCCGCATAAATCTGCGGTTCATTCCACTGACTGGGCAGCATCGGTGCTTGTTCGCCCGGGATTGCGAGCGAACAAGCACCGATGTGACTTAGAGACCCGCGGCCTGAGCGAGGCTCGGCAGGTAGGTGCTCGGCTGTCCGAAGAGCTGAGCGCTGCCGTGTGCACGCTTGAAGTACAGCTGAGCGTCGTGCTCCCAGGTGATTGCGATTCCGCCGTGCAACTGAACTGCTTCGGAGGTGATCTGCTGCAAGGCTTCCGAGCAGTAGACCTTCGCCACTGCCGCGTCGTCCGCCGACTGCGTCGCCACGGCCGCGTACGTCATCGACCGCGCCGTCTCGACCAACGTGTACATGTCGGCCATCCGGTGCTTGAGGGCTTGGAAAGAACCGATCGCGCGACCGAACTGCTTGCGCGACTTGGTGTATTCCACGGTCTGTTCGACGATTGCTGCGGCCGCTCCGACCTGTTCAGCGGACAACGCGATCAGAACGACGGTTCGAATGCGATCGACCAGATCTTCGGACCACTCCAGTGGCCGACCACGAACACCGGAGAACGTGACCTCCGCCAGCGTTCGCGTCGGATCCATGGTGGGGACGCGTCGGCGGGAGACGCCCTCGGCCGCGGGATCCACTTCGTAGAAGCCGTCGGCCGTGAGAACGAGCAGGGTGTCCGCAATGTGTCCGTCGAGGACGTACGACGCCGTGCCGGTCAACGCATCCTCGGTTGCCTCGACGCCGAAGGTGCTCCAACCCGCAGCCCCTGCCCAGCACAGGGCCAACGTGCTCTCGCCGGACGCGACACCGGGCAGCAGTCGTGAGCATGCGTCGTCGTCACCGGAAAGCAGCAGTGCCTGTGCGGCAAGAATCGCCGAACCCAGCATCGGTGACGGGGTCAGCGTGCGGCCCAATTCCTCCTGGACCACATGTACCTCGCCCAAACCTGCTCCGACGCCGTCGAACTCCTCCGGAATCGCCAGCGCGGCGACGCCGATCTGCTCGCACAGCTTGCTCCACAACGCGGCGTCGTAGCCGATCTCTGTGGTGATGGCAGCGCGGACGGCAGCGGAGTCGGAATGCTTGCTCAGGAGATCGCGTACCGACGCACGTAGTGCTGCCTGGTCTTCGGTGTCGATGCTCATGATGCAACCAGCGCTTCGACGACGCGCGCACGATGCTCGGACGGTGTGCCCCAGGCGGTGAGCAATGCTCGTACCTTGGTGAGCCACAGTGAGAGATCGTGTTCCATCGTGTAGCCGATGGCGCCGTGAACCTGGAGTCCGACGCGGGCGGCCTTGTAAGCAGCATCCCCGCACGCGACCTTGGCGGCAGAAATGTCACGCGAGGCGTCGGCCGACTGATCGCGAACCGACAGAGCGGCACCGTGGAGCAGGGGGCGAGCCATTTCGAGCGAAACCGCAACTTCTGCCAGGTGGTGCTTCATTGCCTGGAACTGTCCGATGACCTTGCCGAACTGCTTGCGCTGCTTCGCGTATTCGGTGGTGACCTCGAGCAGTGTCTGGCCGAGACCTTGCAACTGCGCGGCAGTGGCAAGAGCGCCCATGTCGAAGGCTGCGGAGAAGTCGGCGGAGCCCAGCGATTCGCCGGCGGAAACTTCGTAGAGCTTGCGGGAGAGATCCACCGATGCCTTGGCTTCGCCAGGGACGCCGAGTGAGACGGTGCCGTCCTGCGCGAGTAGAACCAGATCGACCGCATTGGCGTCGAGCGCGAACGGTGTGCGCGGGGGAGCGGCGACGGTTGCCAGCGAACCCTCGGCGAGAGCAGAGAGACGTTCCGGTGCAACGGAAGCCAGGAGCGTCGGTGCTACTGCGATGGTCTCGACGACCGGTCCGGGTACTGCGTGCCGACCGAGCTGTTCGAGTGCAACGACCAGGTCCACGGCGTCGGCGCCGAGTCCGTCGTGTTCTTCGGAGATGACGAGGCCGTTGACGCCGGTCTCGGCAAGGCGCTGCCAGAGCTTCTTGCCCGGCTCGGTGTCACCGTCGTTCCACGAACGGATGACGGAGGGCATGTCGGACTTGGTCAGCAGTGCATCGATGCTTGCAGCGAAGTCCTGGTGGGAGGAGTCGAGCGCGAATCTCATCGGTCCGCCTTCGGTAGGCCGAGCAGACGCTCAGCGATGACGTTTTTCTGAATCTCGTTGGTGCCTGCGTAGATCGGGCCGGACAGGGAGAACAGGTATCCGTCCATCCAGTTGTCGGCCAGCTCGGCTTCAGGGCCCTGCAGTTCGAGAGCAGTCTCGTGGGTGGCGATATCCCACTCGGACCAGAAGACCTTGTTGATCGAGGACTCGGCGCCGAGTTGTCCACCGTCGGCGAGACGGGTGACGGTACCGAATGTGTTGAGCTGGTAGGCGCGAGCGCCGATCCAGGCGTCGGCAACCTGGTTACGCAGAGCGCTGTCGTCGGTTCGTCCGCTGGACTTGTACAGCTCGAGCAGTCGGTCGACGGTGGCGAGGAAGCGGCCGGGGCTGCGCAGCGAGAGGCCACGCTCGTTGCTCGCGGTGCTCATCGCGACGCGCCAACCTTCGTTGACGTTGCCGATCACACCCGACTCACCGGGGTTGGCCGGGTCGTCCGGCACGAAGACGTCTTCGAGGAAGATCTCGGCGAAGCCGGGCTCGCCGTCGAGTTGATCGATCGGGCGAACGGTGACGCCCTTCGAGCGCAGGTCGAACATGAAATACGTGATGCCCTTGTGGCGCTGCGCATCCGGATCGGAGCGGAACAAGCCGAAGCCCCAGTCGGCGTAGCTTGCGCGTGAGCTCCACGTCTTCTGACCGTTGAGCAGCCAGCCCCCGTCGACCTTCTTCGCACTCGAACGCAGGCTCGCGAGGTCGGAACCGGATTCGGGCTCGGACCAGGCCTGGGCCCAGATGTCGTCGGCACGAGCCATGCGCGGCATGATGCGAGCCAACTGCTCGGCATTTGCATGCTCGAACAGTGTGGGAGCCAACAAGAAGATGCCGTTCTGGCTTACGCGCCCGGGTGCGCCCGAGCGGTAGTACTCCTCCTCGAAGATGACCCATTCGAGCAGCGACGCATCACGTCCGCCGAGTTCCTTGGGCCAGGAGACGACGGCGTAGCCGGCGTCGGCGAGAGTGTGCTCCCACTGACGATGCTCTTCGAAGCCTTCGGCGGTATCCATCGACTTCAGGGGAGTGGCGGGCACATTCGCCTCCAGGAACGAGCGGACCTCGTCACGGAATGCGGTTGTGGCGTCGTCGAATACGAGATCCACTAGTTTGTTCCTTCCTGCGGTGCGCGAGCACTGGCAGCCATGGCTTTGGCGTCGAGACCACCAAGCGAGTCTTTGCCGACCTCGGCGTTGTGAGCGTGAGCGAAGTGATGCAGACCGAAGACGGAGTCGATGCCGTTGCGCATCCCCATCTGATCCTCGCACTGGTTGACGGCCTTTTTGGTCAAAGCCAGTCCGAAGCGCGGCATCTCGGCGATACGTCCGGCGAGCTCGAACGTCTCCTTCTCGAGATCCTTGCGGGCGACGACGCGATTGACCATGCCGATTTCGTAGGCGCGTTGCGCGGTGAACCGATCGCCGGTGAAGAGCATTTCCTTCGCGAAACGTGAACCGACCATCCACGGGTGCGCGAAGTATTCGACGCCGGGGATGCCCATGCGGACAACGGGATCGGAGAAGAAGGCGTCGTCGGCCGCGACGATCATGTCGCAGACCCAGGCGAGCATGAGCCCGCCGGCAATGCAGGCGCCTTGCACCATCGCGATGGTGGGCTTGGGGATCTCCCGCCAACGGCGGCACATGCCCAGGTAGACCTCCATCTCGCGGGCGAAACGCTGGTCACCGCCTGGCTTGTCGACGTGATCCCACCACATGGTGGCCTTGTTCTCGTACTCGACGTGATGGTCGCGTCCCGGAGTTCCCAGGTCGTGTCCGGCGCTGAAGTGAGGTCCGTTGCCTGCCAGGACGATCACTTTCACGTCGTCGTCCTCGACGGCGCGCTGGAATGCCGCGTCGAGGGCGTACGTGACCACCGAGTTCTGGGCGTTGCGGTAGTCGGGTCGATTCAAGGTCACGACAGCGACCGAGTCACGAACCTCGTAGGTCACGACGTCGGCTTCGAAGGGAACGGTCATGATTGTTCCTCGCGCAGAACCGTTTTGAGGACCTTGCCCGAGGGGTTACGGGGCAGGTGATCTACGAAGCGCACCTCGCGGGGCACCTTGAAGCCTGCGATCTTCTCCTTGAGGAAGGCGATCACCGACTCTTCGGTGAGGCCGGCACCGTCGAGTTGGGCGATGTAGACGCGGCCCACCTCTCCCATCCGGTGATCGGGGATGCCGATGGCAGCAGACTCGTGGACGCCGGGCAGGCGAGCCAACATGCCCTCGATCTCGGCGGGGTAGACGTTGAATCCGCCGCTGACGTACATGTCTTTCAGACGGTCGGTGATGTCGAGATAGCCACGCTCGTCGAGGGTTCCGACGTCTCCGGTGTGCAGCCAGCCGTCGGCGTCGATTGCCTTGGCGGTGGATTCGGGGTCGTCGAGGTATCCGAGCATGACGTTCGGTCCACGAAGCAGGATCTCACCCTGGTCGCCGATCTTGACCTCGAAATCGGCTGTCGCGCGGCCGGAACTGGTGGAGACGGTGACCGGGTCGTCGTCGGTGCGGCACATGGTCGCGACCACTGCCTCGGTCAGACCGTATGCCGTGAGGACGGCGTCGAAAAGCTCTGCCTGCATGCGCTCGACGAGAGCAACCGGCACGGGTGCTGCGCCGGTGATCGCGATGCGGAGCGAGGACAGGTCGTATTCGCTGCGGCGGGGGTGATCGAGAATGGTCTGGTAGATCGTCGGGGCACCGGGCAGGATGCTGATCTTTTCGCTGTTGACCAGCGCGAGGGTGTCGTCGATGTTGAAGACGGACACCGGCACGATCGTCGCGCCGTTCAGCAGGCAGACCAGGATTCCGGCCTTGTACCCGAAAGTGTGGAAGAACGGGCTGATGATGAGGAAGTTGTCGTCGGCGGTGACCTCGGCGCATTCACCCCACGACTTGGCGACAGCGATGGACTGACGATGCGCGGTGATCGCACCCTTGCTGCGTCCCGTGGTGCCGGAGGTGAAGAGGATGTCGCTGACGTCGTCTGGCTGCACCTTCGCAGCACGCGCATCGGCTTCGGTGCGGGCGGCGTCGGTGGCGAGCGCGAGGAAGTCCTCGAACTCGATGACGCCGTCACGGTCGTCGTCCCCGTCGATCGGTACCTGGATGACGGTCGGGATCGACAGGTCCGGGTTGGCGTCGAGCAACTGCTGATAGCGATCGGCCTTGAGGAACGTGCCGACGACCACCAAGGCCGCGGCGTCGACGCGCTCGATGATGTCGAGAGCTTCGGTGCCGGTGTATCGAGTGTTGATCGGGATGATGGACGCGCCGGCATATTGAGCGCCGAGCAGGGCGATCACCCAGTGGTACGTGTTGGGCGACCAGATGACGACGCGATCGCCTGCCTTCACCCCACGGTTGATCAGCGCGCCGGCGAAATCGCGGACACGTTGATGTAGCTGTGCGAAGGTCAGTCGGGTGTCGCCATCGGCGATAGCCGCGCGCTCACCGAACTCCTCGGCGGCCCGGATGAGGGCTGATGGGATGGTTCTCGGTTGTTCGGTCACTGGACTCCTACCTGACACGCTACCTAGCAAGTGCTTGGTAGGTTATCTTACATATGTGGACCAGAGCGAGAGCCCGGACGGGCAGATGACGGACGACGAGTTTGCGGCCACGGTCGCGCAGTGGTTGGCCGAGAACTTGACGGGCAAATTTGCCCAGCTCAAGGGTAAGGGCGGCCCCGGCAGTGAGCACGAGTTCTTCGAGCAACGACTCGAGTGGGACAAGCACCTCGCAGCCGCAGGGTGGACGTGCCTCGGGTGGCCGAAGGAGTTCGGCGGGCGGGGAGCAAGCATCTCTCAGCAGGTCATCTTCCATCAGGAGTACGCGAAGGCCGGTGCGCCCGCTCGCGTCAGCCACATCGGTGAAGAGTTGCTCGGCCCGACGCTGATCGCGTACGGAACCGACGAGCAGAAGCGCCGATTCCTTCCTGGAATCAACACGGTCAGCGAACTGTGGTCGCAGGGCTACTCCGAGCCTGGCGCCGGTTCAGACCTCGCGAACGTCTCCACCACCGCACGCCTCGAAGACGGCAAGTGGATCATCAACGGCCAGAAGGTGTGGACCTCACTGGCTCACGTCGCGCAGTGGTGCTTCGTGGTCTGCCGCATCGAGGTGGGCTCCAAGCGTCATCAGGGCTTGAGCTTCCTGCTGGTCCCGTTGGATCAGCCTGGTGTGACAGTTCGGCCCATCCAGCAGCTCACCGGTACGTCGGAGTTCAACGAGGTCTTCTTCGACGACGCCGTCACCGACGCCGATCTGGTGGTGGGGGAACCTGGCGAGGGCTGGAAGATCGCGATGGGGCTGCTCACCTTCGAGCGCGGGGTATCGACGCTCGGACAGCAGATCGGATTCGCTCGCGAGCTCCAGGGCGTCGTCGACCTGGCGAAGGCCAATGGCAGTGACCAGGATCCGCACATTCGCGAGAAGATCGCTCGTGCCTGGGTCGGACTGCGTGTGATGCGCGCCCACGCGATGCGTACTCTCGACGCGGTCGACGCCGGAACCGGTGGCGGCGAAGCGTCCGTCGCAAAACTGTTGTGGGCCAACTGGCATCGTGACCTGGGACAGCTGGCGATGGACGTGCAGGGTGCGTCGTCGTTGGTTGCACCGTGGGCGGATTCCGAAGGCAATGCCTCGGACATCACCGATCCCGAGCATCTCGAACTCGACGAGTGGCAGCGCCTCTTCCTCTTCACCCGCGCCGACACGATTTACGGCGGCTCCAACGAAATTCAGCGCAACATCATTTCCGAGCGCGTGCTCGGTCTTCCCCGAGAGGCTCGTTAATGTCTGACACCAAAGCCGCGTCCCCGCTTTCCGTTGCGCCCGAGGAAACCCCGGGCCACGGACTGCTCGCGGGCAAGAAGGCGATCATCACCGCCGCAGCCGGAACCGGCATCGGCTTCTCTACCGCGCGCCGGGTGCTTGTCGAGGGCGGCGACGTTCTCGTCTCCGACTTCCACGAGCGTCGGCTCGGCGAGACGGTGGAGAAGCTGAAGGCCGAGTTTCCCGGCCAGCAGGTCGAGTCCATCATCTGCGACGTCTCCAGCACCGAGCAGGTCGACGCGTTGTTCGTCGGCGCGGCCGAGAAGTTGGGACGTATCGACATCGTCGTCAACAACGCGGGCCTGGGCGGCGAGACACCCGTCGTCGACATGACGGACGATCAGTGGGATCGCGTCCTCGACATCACCCTCAACAGCACCTTCCGTTCGACGCGTGCCGCGCTGCGGTACTTCAAGAGCGTTCCGCATGGCGGTGTTCTGGTGAACAACGCGTCCGTTCTCGGTTGGCGGGCGCAGCATTCCCAGGCTCACTACGCCGCAGCCAAGGCGGGCGTCATGGCACTGACTCGGTGCAGCGCTATCGAAGCCGCGGAGTACGGAGTCCGTATCAACGCGGTCTCGCCCTCCATCGCGCGTCACGCGTTTTTGGCGAAGGTCACCAGTGAGGAACTGCTCGACCAGTTGGCTTCCGGCGAGGCCTACGGCCGCGCCGCGGAGGTCTGGGAGATCGCAACGGTCATCGCGATGCTCGCCAGCGATTACTCCACCTACATGACCGGCGAGATCGTCTCCGTTTCTTCGCAGAGGGCCTAGCGTCCCCGTGCGCGGTTAAGGAGTCCCCGGACTCGCTGACCGCGCACAGGGGAAGGCCCTGGATAGGATTGAATACATGACGCCACCTCGAAATTCCGACGAATCAAACGGCAAGTCCGGGCGCCGCGACGAGCTGCTCGAGATCGCGGCGGGGCTGTTCGCCGATCGCGGAGTGCGCGCGACGACCGTCCGCGACATCGCCGACGCCGCCGGGATCCTGTCCGGCAGCCTGTATCACCATTTCGATTCCAAAGAGTCGATGGTCGACGAGATCCTGCACCAGTTCCTCGACGAACTCTTCGGAAAATACCGCGAGATCGTTGCGGCGGGGTTGGACAGTCGCGCGACGCTCGAAGCGCTGGTGGTGACCTCCTACGAGGCCATCGACGCCTCACATTCGGCTGTGGCGATCTACCAGGACGAGGTCAAGCACCTCGTCGGGAACGAGCGCTTCGCTTACCTGGCCGAGCGCAACACCGAATTCCGGGACCTGTGGGTCGGCGTCCTCGAAGCCGGCGTCGCGGACGGGACCTTCCGTTCCGACATCGACGTCGAGTTGGTCTTCCGATTCATGCGAGACACCGTGTGGGTCGCGGTTCGCTGGTACCGCCCGGGTGGATCCCTGTCGGCTCACGCCGTCGCGGCTCAATATCTCGCGATCGTGCTCGACGGGCTCTCCGATCCGGCTACAACTTCAGACGCTATTGCTGAATCAACTTCAAGAACTATTGCTGCACAACGAAACTAGGAGCTAACGCTATGTCCGAGGTTTACATCGTCGACGCCATTCGCACACCGATCGGCAAGAGGGGTGGCGCGCTGTCCGGCGTGCACCCCATCGATCTCGGTGCGCACGTCGTCAAGGCACTGGTCGAGCGCACCGGTATCGACCCCAGTGACGTCGACGACGTGATCTTCGGTTGCGTCGACGCCATCGGCGGCCAGGCCGGCAACATCGCCCGTATGTCGTGGCTCGCAGCGGGATTCCCGGAGCACGTTCCCGGTGTGACGGTCGACCGTCAGTGTGGTTCGAGCCAGCAGGCAGTGCACTTCGGCGCTCAGGCCATCCTGTCGGGCACCGCGGATCTGATCGTTGCCGGCGGCGTTCAGAACATGAGCCAGATTCCGATCTCGGCAGCGATGATCGTCGGTCAGCAGTACGGATTCGACACGCCGACTTCGGGTTCGGTCGGTTGGACCGAGCGTTACGGTGACCAGGAAGTCTCGCAGTTCAAGGGCGCCGAAATGATCGCCGAGAAGTGGGACGTCAGCCGCGAAGAGCTCGAGAAGTGGGCCCTGCAGAGCCATGAGCGCGCCAAGGCTGCAATCGCCGCGGGTCGCTTCGACAACGAGATCGTCGCCATGGGTGACGCGACCGTCGACGAAGGACCCCGCGAGACCAGCCTCGAAAAGATGGCGACGCTCAAGGTTCTCGTCGAAGACGGCCGCATGACCGCAGCGGTGGCCAGCCAGATCTCCGACGGTGCGAGTGCGCTGCTGCTGGCGTCGGCGGAAGCGGTGGAGAAGTACAACCTCAAGCCCCGCGCCCGGATTCATCACCTCAGCGCCCGCGGCGACGACCCGATCTTCATGCTCAGTGCGCCGATCCCGGCCACGAAGCATGCTCTCGCGAAGGCCGGTCTGAGCATCGAGGACATCGACATCGTCGAGATCAACGAAGCTTTTGCACCGGTCGTCCTGGCCTGGATCAAGGAAATCGGCGCAGATCCGGCCAAGGTCAACGTCAACGGCGGCGCGATCGCACTCGGTCACCCGCTCGGCGCGACCGGCACCAAGCTGATGGCGACCCTGCTCAACGAACTCGAGCGCACCGGCGGTCGTTACGGCCTGCTGACCATCTGTGAAGGTGGCGGCACCGCGAACGCGACGATTATCGAGCGGCTCTGACGCCTTGCTGTGCGCCTTTATTAACCGCCGGCGGTTAATAAAGGCGCACAGCAGTTAGTTGTTCGGCACATCCGCAACCTTGATGTCGAAGTTCGCACTTTCACCGTCAACGCTGGTCACGGTAGCTGTGACGTCGTATTCGGTGCCCTGCTCGGTCAGGATGCACGTGATCGATGCGCCGACTTCTGCGTCGAGGTTCTCCGGACACGTCACGTCGTCAGGTGGCTCGCCGATCTTCTCGGCGAGTTGAGTGGAGATCTGACTTGCGACTTCGGACTTGTCCACTTGCGGCGTCCCGACGCTTGCCGAGCACGCTCCCGTGGCCAATGCCGCGGAGAGCAAGACGATTCCAACTGCAGGCCTCTTTGTCATGTGAACTCCCAGGGTGCGCCGGTGCTCGCTGCTGCCACCTCGGGGATTACCGCATTCGGGACTGTTCAACCGACTTACTCGACGCCGTTTGCCGAGCTCAGCGTCGGCGGACCGTCAAGTTGAAGCCTTCGGGCATCAGGGTGAGCCGTTCGGCCACCTTCAACTCGTAGTCCGGATCGGCTTCGATCGTATATTTCTGCAAGATGGTGCCCAACACGAGGACCGCTTCGTGAATGGCGAATTGTCTTCCGATGCAGGCACGTTCACCTGTTCCGAACGGCTTGTACACGTGCGCCGGCCTGGCCTTGATGTTGGCAGGTAGGAAGCGATCCGGATCGAAAGCCTCGGGATCGTTGCCCCACACGGGATCGCGATGAAGTGACGGGATGAGCACGAGCATCCAATCGCCCTTTTTCATCGGATACTTGCCGACGAGCGTGGTGTCTTCGAGCGCCGCACGGCCGTAGGCGGGAGCGGTCGGCCACAGACGCAGCGATTCGTCGAGGACGCGTCGTACGTATCGAAGTTTCGCGATCTTCTCGAAGGCGGGCTCCTCGCCCTCCCAGACCTTGTCGACCTCGGCTTGCGCCTTGGCCAGCACGTCAGGGTTTCGTGACAGGTAGTACAGCGCGAACGACAACGCGCCGGAGGTGGTTTCGTGTCCCGCGACGAGGAAGGTCACGACCTGATGGCGGATGTTCAGTTCGTCGATACGGTTGGGATCGTTTTCGCGTGCCGCCCGCAGCATCAGTTCGAGAAGATCTTCCGGCCCCGGTTCGGTACTTGTCCGCCGGGCACGGATCACCTCGTCCACAACCTCGGCCATGTACGCCTTGCGGACCTCGTCACGTTGATCGGCCCGACGTGCGAGGACTCGCCCCAGGGCCGTCGACTTCAAGAACGTCGTGCGTTGTGAATGGGAGAGAGCGCCGACCATCGCCTTGACGAACGGGTGCTGCTCTTCACGTTCGAAAGAGTCGAACGAGTAGCTGAATCCAGTGCGTCCGATGGTCTCCAACGTCAGCTTGGTCATGTCTGCCGAGACGTCGATGGGGGAGTCGCTGTCACGACTGTCCCAATGATCGACCAGCTCGCCGGCCACGTCGAGCATGGTGCGGTGGTACGAGCGCATCGCAGTCTGGCTGAACGCCGGGGCCAGGAGATTGTGCGCCTTGCCCCAGTTGGGTTCGTGGTTGTACGCAGTGAACAGTCCGTCGCCGCCGATTCCGCGGAGTGCTTTGACTCCAGGCGCAAGGTGCTTCGCGAACCGGGACTCGTCGGACAGTTCTGCCACCATGTCCGCGCCCGAGGCGAAGACGAAGCGATTTCCCAGGACATTTCTCTCGAAGATCGGGCCGAGTTCGCGCCCGATGCTCACGGAGTTCTGCAGCGGCGTCCGGATATTGATCCCGAGGACGTCCCCGAGGACTGGCAGGCGCCATGCCGGATGCGGAATCCGAGCATCGGTCGTCGCCTCTGGAGTGGTGTCGACGCTCATGGTGTGTCCCCCGGGTGAGATCGCTTACTGAATTGGTGTCTAGTACGCAAAGTACGCCTTACTGAATCGGTGTCAAGTAGTAATCTGACTTGTCTATGGTCGCACCACGAAAACGCCTGGACCGAGAGCAGCGGCGCACGCAGTTGCTCGACATCGGCGCGCAACTTTTTGCCGATCGTTCGTACGAGGACGTCTGGATCGAAGAGGTCGCCGAGATTGCGGGCGTCTCGCGCGGGTTGATGTACCACTACTTTCCGACCAAGCGAGACTTCTTCGCCGCAATCGTCGAGCGCGAATCGCAGCACCTGCTCGAGGTGACCGCACCGGACGCGACGCTACCGGTGCGCGAACAGGTGGCAGCCGGGTTGGACGCCTACTTCGCGTACGTGAAGTCGCACAGCAGGGGAGTACGCGCCATCAACGTGGGGACGCTCTCCGCCGAGGCCGGTATCCGAGCGATCGTCGAACGGGAACTCGAACAGCAGCAGATTCGAATCCTCGACGCACTGGAATTCGAGGGTGAAAGAAGACAGATCGCTGCCGTCGCAGTTCGGGGATGGATCGCATTCGTCCGAGCTGTCTGCCTCGACTGGCTCGATCAACCTTCCATACCGCAGGAAGAGTTGAGAGTGATTTGTCTGCGGACCCTCTCCGGAGCGTTGGGCATCGACCTCGAAACGTGAAATGCCGACCGCGTGGGAGCGGCCGGCATTTCCACGGACAAGTCTGATCAGTCGAGCGTCGAATAGAGATCGTCCCAGCCCTTGGCTACGTACATGTTGGTGTAGATGGATCCGTAGTACGTACTGCCGCGCAGAACGGTGACGTTCCCGGCCTGCACAGCCGGAAGTCGTTGCCACAACTTGTTGTCCGAGAGCTGATCGAAGGTGGTGTCGCTGCTGTCGGTGACGGAAACCATGAACGCGTCGCAATCGCGAAGGCGATCCATCTCCTCGATGCTCAGTCGCCCCTGATTGTCGAAACCGGTTGTGTTCAATGTTCTTCCACCGATGTCGGCGAGCGTCATGTCGGTGGGCTGGCGATTCTTCTTACCGGTTTCCTCCGACACAGGCAGGCTGTCGATGTAGATCGTGGCCTTGTCCGGACTGTAGGACAAACTCGCGACGGTCTTTCCCGCGATCGCCGAAGCGTGTCGAGAGCGGATGTCGGTGATCAGGGCGTCATAGTCGGTGATCAGGCGATCCATGGTGGGTGTTCGGCCCAACCAATCGGAGAGTCGGGTGAGATTTTCTCGCCACGTCTGCCTCGATTCGGTCGTCAGGACAGGAGCGATGGCTTGGAGTTTTGCAGCGGGCCAGTACTCGTTGTCGGCGTTGACGCAGATGATGAGATCGGGTGCGAGTCCGAGGATCTGCTCCAGATTGGGCTTGTCGCTGAGGTATTCGGCCGAGCTGTCGACGGGAACCCACTCGGTGGCGGGCGAGATGTTGTATCCGAAGACCGGTAGTTCCAGGGCAATGGCGAGCTCGAGGTCGGTGCGTGCGTCGACGGCCAAGACCCGCTTGGGGTTGGTCGGTATGTCGTAAGTTCCCAACGGTGTGGTGACGGTGCGCATTTGAGTGTCGTCAGTTGTACCCGAACCGTCACTCGAACTGCAGGACGACAGAATTGTTGCTACTGCTGCCATCCCGGCTCCGATGCCGAATTGGCGACGGGTCAGTGCGTCGACTAGCTCTTGCCAGGCGCGTTCGTCCAGCACGGTAGGTGTGGTGGTCAGCATTTTTCGATACCCTTCGGTCTGAGTCCGTATCGATCGTAGAGTCGGCGATACCAGATCACCTATATCGAAAACCGCCTGATATTAGTCGATTTCGGCCATTGTCCGTGACTTGCGGGTGATCGTTGCGCCGAAGGCAGCGGCGAGCGGAAACATGAGAACGCCGTACACCGCAGCCGGCACTGCCAATTGCACGTTGCCGAGGAGACTGACGGCGATGGTGATCGCCAACGTGCTGTTGTGGATGCCGATTTCCATGGAACTGGCGATTGCCTGACGATCCTCGATGCCGAATATCCGGGGAACGACGTAACCGATCGAGAGGCTCAGTAGGCAGAACAAGGCAGCGACGACGCCGATGTCGACGAGATAGTCCGCGATGTTCTCGCGCTCGGAAACAACCGTTCCGACGATCACCAGTGCCAGAACCACCGCGGATCCGATGCGGACGGGCTTGTCCATCCGCTCGGCAAAGGCGCTCGAGCGCAACCGAACCCACATTCCGAGGGCGACAGGAATCAATACGACGGCAAAGACCTGAAGCACCTTCGTGAACTGAAGCCCGAGAGTGCCGTCCGCGTCCTCGGGTTCGAAGTAACCCAACGCGAAGTTGGTGATCAGGGGGAGAGTGACCACCGCTATCACCGAATTGACCGCTGTCAGCGTCACATTGAGAGCAACGTCGCCGCGGAACAGATGGCTGAACAGGTTTGCCGTCGTGCCGCCCGGTGATGCGGCGAGGAGCATCATGCCGACCGCGAGCAGTGGGTCGAGGTCGAACAACGTGACCAATCCGAAGGCCGCGGCCGGGAGCAACAACAACTGACAGATCAGGGCGATCGAAACGGCCTTCGGCGCTTTTGCCACGCGGGCGAAATCTCCGACCGTCAGGGAAAGCCCGAGGCCGAACATGATGATGGCGAGTGCGGCGGGTAGGCCGACGGAGGTGAGTGCAGAGTCCATGAGTTAGTGGCTACTTCCAGTCACTGGGGGAATTTCACTGAAACTACCGTGATGCCCGGATCTGCGTGGCAGTTTGGATACATTGGTGTATCGAACCGTGACGGCGTCGGTGAGCAGGGTTATCGTCGAATTATGTGCCGAAACATCACTGAACTTCGTGGACTCGAGCCCGCTGCTACGCCCGAGGAGATCGAGGCCGCCTCTCGCCAATACGTACGTAAGGTGAGTGGAATAGCCAAGGTGTCCGACGCGAACCGAGACGCCTTCGAACAGGCGGTGCGTGAGGTGACCGAAACGACGACGCGCCTGCTCAGCGCATTGCCGCCTCGCAGACAGCCACCTCAGACCGTCCCGCCGTTGCGTCGTCCGGAAGTACAGGCGCGGATCGCTGCTCGTTCGTCCTGACCCGAGTGGATCTCACAGATATCGACGTATGGGACGTCGAACCGTTGGATCAGCTGTCAGCTGGGCTGGAGGGCGTTCTGGTCGCTCATCGTGTCCGCGACATCCGGCGACGGCTGGATACGCTGCGCAAAGAGGCCGTCGCCGACGACTTGCATATTCGTCAGGACGGAACCGTTTCTGCCGTTGCGCCCATCGCCGACGGTCACCCGCTCCACGTGCATGCCCAGTTGCTCGAGGTCGCGGTGCGAGAACTGATCGGTGAGGCACTGCTGGTCAGCGCGGATCTTCATCATGCGTTGTCTCTGCGGTCTCAGGTCGGCACCGACCTCCGTGACAAAGCTGTGCGTGTGGGGGAGGAGTGGCGAGCGTTCAGCCCTGATCGGCAGCGTCAGATGTTGCGTCATGCACCCGGCCTGATCGCCAACCTCGATGGAATTCCTTCTGCGGTTCGCAGTCCTGCCAATCTCGATCGAATTCAATCGGAACGAGCACGGCTGCAAGATGATTCAGTCCGAATCTCGCAAGAACTCCACCGTGAGTTCTTCGGCGGCAGACTGAGTAACACAGGGGCGGGCCAGTGGTACGCCGAACGCAAACTCGAGGATCTGGACGCGCTCGACGAGTTGTTTCGCGCCGAACCTTGTCGACGGTTACTGCTCATGGACATGCGCTCGGGTGAACGCGGCTTCGCGGCAATCGCGATCGGTGATCCGGACACAGCGGATCACATCTCCGTGACGATTCCCGGACTGAACACCAACGTCAAGGACTCGATGCGCGGAATGGTCGGCGAGGCAACACGATTACGAGCCGAGGCGATGCGCCAACTCGAGCTGGCCGGCCGAAAGGAGAGCGTGGCCACCATCGCCTGGATCGGATACGACGCGCCACAGGTGATCGGGCCGGGAAAGTTCGACATCGGTCGGGCCAGCTTCGACGTAAGTCGATCGTCCAAGGCAGGCATAGCCGCCGACGCATTGGGTAGCTTCTTTCACGGTCTTCGTGCTGCGTCGGTCAACGACGGAGTCCATATCACCGCGTTGGGTCACTCCTACGGATCGCTCGCGACTTCTCTTGCGCTGCAATGCGGGGCAAGCGCAGCGGTCGACGACGTGGTGTTCTACGGTTCACCCGGCGTGCGGGCCAAGGTGGAGTCGGACCTCGGTATCGCCGACCGCCACGTCTACGTCATGAAAGCGGAAGGCGACAGTATCGCGGGGTTCGGCCGTTTCGGTGGCGATCCGACACGCACCGAGTTCCACCGATTGTCCACGGCCGAGGGGATCACCCCGGACGGTGTCAAGCACGAGCGGGCTTTCGGTCATGCGGAGTACGCGAGAACCGGGGACAACGGAGAACTGCGGATGTCGGGTTACAACCTCGCGGTTGTGGTTGCCGGACTGCCGGAGTTGGCCGTTGTGGCCTGACCTGCTGACTTACAGTGGCACTCATGCGTCTGAGGCATTCGGCCAGGGGGTTGGTCGTTGACGACCAGTCCCGTCTTCTGCTCTACCGATACATCGCACCCGGGGGCGGGCTGACGGTCTGGTGTCCTCCGGGCGGAGGCTTGGAAGGAGACGAAACCCCGCCCGAGGCGCTCGCGCGCGAATTGGACGAGGAGATCGGCTTGCGTGACTGCGGCGCCGCCACCCATGTATGGCATGAGGAGATCCATGATCCGACGATATTGCCGGGTTGGGACGGTGCGATCAACGACTACTTCCTCGTGCCGGTGGCGGCCGCATTCGAGCCCTGTGGGTCGTTGGGGCGCGAAGCGCTGGCCGCCGAGCTGGTCGAGCACTTCGAGTGGTGGAGCGTTGACCGCCTTCTGTCGCACAATGGTCGAGAAGTGTTCGGGCCACGCGATTTACCCGACCGGTTTGCACGCCTGGTCAAGGATGGATCACCGAGTTAGCTGGAACATTTTGTTCGGGCACCATGAGGGCCGCGAGGCATCGCCGTATTCGAGCATTTCGGCATCGAAACACGGCTAAGCTGGGGTTATGGAGCACTACGTGCGCAAGGAGCCCATCCCGTACGCGTCTACGGCTGCGCCGGTCAGTTCTCACAACCGGTTGGCAAGGACGGCCCAAAAACTGTGGATGGCTCTCCGAGGGCTGATGCGTGATCGGAAGGCGAGTCAGTACACCTCGCTCGCACCGCGTCATCCCGACGGGTCACGTACCGCCGTAATGTCTTTCAACAGCAGCGGCGGAGGGGCTGGATCGGGCGGGGCATGAAGGTCGCTAGTACGACGCTGCCCGGGGTCCGTCGAATTCTCGACGAACACCGGGCAGTGACGCACTACTTGGGCTGGGATCAGCGGAGGTACTGTCCGCAAACCGGCCACGCGCCGGCACCCTGACCGGCAAGGACGTTTTCCGCGACGCGGACCTGTTCTGCCTGGCTGGCGTTGGCGGCACTGCCGGCTCCGCCGTAGGCTTCCCACGTGCTCTGGCTGAACTGGAGCCCGCCGTAGTAGCCGTTTCCGGTGTTCGCGGCCCAGTTGCCCGAAGATTCGCATTCTGCGACACCCGACCAGTCGTGGGTGGCTGCGGACGCGGTGCCGGCGCTCAGTCCGAGGGCTCCGGCTGCGAGGGCTCCGGCTGCGGCGACAGAGGCAAGGGCACGGGTAACGGTGGTCTTGGTCATTTTTGGTAAATCCTCTCGAGTCCCGCCGACGGAGGACGGTGACCGTCTCAGCTCCGCTCCCACCACTAGGAATGTTGTCGAGTCCGAACCGCGGGGTGGGACGGCGGTGGCGATTCGGTAATGCCCGGTTGATCGGGCTGTCACCAACCATAAGAGATGATTACGGATTGGTCACGGGTCGGCGTGTCGACGCATGTTTGTGCAACAGAAATGCATCAAAGAGCGTTTTCCCAGGTCGCGTGGCGATATGCCACCTCTCTCGGCGTTACATAATCGAGATAAAGTGTGATGCAAGTCACTGTAAATGCGTCTTGATGGCGTCGGTATGTGGCGAATGTGGCGCTCGATCGGCCGGTTTTGTCGATTTTCCGGCCCCAGTTCTGGTCACACAGGAGGCTGTGTCGAACCGCGATCTATTGTCGACCGACCGCCCCGATTTACCTGTGGGGCAGCAGAATTGAAAACGAATTACGCGCTGCTGGCTCAGACGAGATTCTTGCTCGCCTTGATCCGACGACGAATGTCGCGCATCTGTATGGTGTTGCCGGCCTGACGAACGGAGCGTGGGATGAACCTGTTGACGAACGACACGAAAATGAAGAGGTGTTCGAACCGGCGGCGGTCGTCTTCGGTCCACTCGAGGTCGAGTTGGTCGCGGTAGATCGGTGAAAGGAATCCGACCGTCAGGAACCGCAACAAGTTTCGGAATACCAGGCGTATCGGCCAAGCGATCATCTGTAGATTGACCAGGTCGATCAGATACTGCTTGGTGCGTTCGTCGATCACGACGCGTTCGCAACCGAGGTTCCAGTAGCGCTCGAAGTCTGCGCGTGTGGCCGGCCACATCTCTTCGGTGACCTGCAGTGTCGTTCCCAAAGTCGATGCGGACTGATAGAACGACTCCGCCTGTTCTTCCGACATCTTGCCGTGCAACAACTGATGACTGTCTTCGAAACCGATGAACAGGCAAGCAGCAACCCATAATTGGAGTTCGCGATTGAAGGCGTTGTACTTGACCGGGCTGTTCGCATCCGACTTCACATGTCGGTGTACCGAATTCACGGCCTCGCGGTAGGCCTTTCGCTCTTCCTCGTTGCCCAGGATCGCGACCGTCAGGTACTGCGTTGTGGTTCGTGCGCGCTTCCACGGATGCGCTGTCAGAGCACCAGATTCGACCTTGCTCTCCATGACGCCGTACGCCACCTCGGGCCAACCGAGTTGCAGGATGACGTTGGCAGCGGCTCCGGCGAACGACCAGAAATCGAGTGCGTCGGTGATGTGTGCGGGTTTACGTGCCCACCGCCTACGCTCCGCCGTGATGGTGATGCGTGTCTGATCGGTCCGAAGAGACGACTCGGACTTTTCCGAATCCAGGTAGTGAGTGGGCATGGATCTTCCTCCGCGCGTGGTGAGTTACTTGGTCTCGACGTTGCTCACGAGCCACCGGTCGTCCGAGCGGACCAGGGACACGACCATGCGGTACTTCTGTGTGTTTCCCTCTGGCGCTGCGACATTCTTCGCTCGTTGGTCGACGAACACGAGCACCTTGGCCGACGAATTGTCCAGCGATTCGATGCCGACGTCTGTCGCCGTTGCGCTCGCCTGGCCTTGCCCCCCGGCGACGACTTCGCGCAGTGAATCGACCATCGTTCGGTAGGTGCCGGCAAACTCGTCGGTCGACATCGAGGCGATGCTGTCTTTGTTGGCATCGAGGTTCTGATAGTCGAAGGAGGACATGATGGTCGAGTAATCCCGCGCGGTGTCCAAAGCCTCCTGCCGCAGCGTGTCTTCCTGATTCGCCGAGTACATCTGGAATCCGAGCACCACCAATGCTGCGACCAGCGCTACCGCTATGAGTGAGATCAGTGCGTTGCGTGGCTCCTTGAGGCGGCGAAGTAGCGACGGAGAAGTCGGATGTTCGGCCACCTCGGCTTCAGCCTCGTCGAGTAGTGCGTTGTCACCGTGTGCCATTTCCCAGTCCTTCCAACATCAATCTCCAGTAGTTCAGGGCGTCGACTCCGGTGGGGACGAGAATCGGATCTGCGACGACGGGTGGTCCGATCGGCGTACCGGGAACCGTCGAGTTCTGCAATCCGAGGTCGTTCGGGCGGGGAGCATTCTCTGCTCCGCGTTGGACGAGGTCGTCGGAGGGGGGACAGTACATCGCCAGACTTGGACTGGTGGGAGACAGATCGCCGACCTCACGCCGAGGGGTGTCGTAGTTACAGACCGGCCCCTGTGTGGCAACCAAGGCAAAGTCGGCGCGATCGCCTTTGACGATGGATGCCAGTTTGGCGAGACCTTCAGGAATCGTGACAAGCCCGGTTTCGAGGGCGTCTGTGCGGTCGGAGATGATCGGTGCGACAGTGACGAGATTGGCCAGGACCGCTCCGAAAGTGTTGTGGTACTTGTCGAACAACTGTTGAGCGCTGTTCAGGGCGGCGGGCGAATGATCGGTGAGGTAGATCAGCACCGGAGCGTTGGATTCGAGTTGTTCGGTGAAGTTCTTGGCAGCCGCCATTCCTCGGACGAACGAATCCGATTGTGTCGCCATGGAGTCCACCAACGTGGAGGTTCGCGACAACAGCGCGGCGAGTTCGGCCGACTGGTCGTTCAACTGCGCGGACATGGTTCCACCGTTGTCGATCATCGTCGCCAAGCTCGGGCCGAGCCCGTTGAACGAATTTCCCAGTTCGGTCCCGATGTCGCTGATCGCTTGCGGATCAATCCCTTCCAGGACACCGGACGCCTGAAGCATCAACTGGCTCATCTGGACCGGTTGCTGATCCGCGGGCATGGCGATTTCGTCGCCGTCCCGAAGATACGGGCCGTGGTCTGTGTTGGGATAGATGTCGACATTCTGAATTCCGGCTGCGGTCCCCATCGTCACCTTGGCGACGCTGTCGGTAGGTATCTCGGCGTTGTCGTTGAGTGAGAGTTCCACCCGAGCCGAGCGGGTGCCTGCGTCGAGTTCGACTTCACTCACTTTCCCCACCTGTACGCCGCGATACGTGACGACCGTGCCCTTGGTCAGCCCGAAGGCGTCGGACATGTTGGCGTGCAGCCGGATTTGGCCACCGAAACCCTGAGGGCCGACCACGTAGACGATTCCGAAAGGGATTACCACAGCAGCGATCAGAGCGAACAGGACAAGTTGAACAAGCGCAAGGCGACTCAACGCAGACCTCCTTGAAGTAGATCGGTGAGAGTTCCCGCCGGTGCGATCGATTGACCGGCCATCCCGCCGCTCCAGAGCTTGTCGATCGTTCCCGGAATATCCAGGGCGCCGTCGAAAACGAGGTAGTCACCTTGGACTGCACTGGTGAAGTTCTCGAGCAGTCCGTTCATATTCGCCAGTGTCTGACCGATCTCCGAATTGAACGAATCCAGAGTCCCGACAACGGTCGACGCATCGTGCAGCATCGCGTCGAGGCCGTCGGGTGACGAGTCGAGGATGGTGTTTGCGTTGGTGGCGAGCTGAACGGTCGAGTTCAACAGGCCTGCAATCTGATCCTTTTGTCCCACGAGAATCGACACCACCTGTGGAACGGAATCGAGGTAGTTGTCGACGACGTCGCGTTGGCCGGCCAGTTGGGAGGAGACCCGGGCAGCGAGGTCGACGGCCTCGTCGAACTCGCTGCGGTGACTGCTTGCCTCTGCCATGAGCGAGGTCAGGGTGTCGGTCAGAGAACGAACTTCACCGGAGCGCCCGGAAAACGCGGTGTTCAGCTCGCGCACCACGGTATCGAGTTGATCGATGCCGCTTCCGGTCAGAACCGTACCGAGCGTGGCAAGCGCACTTTCGACTTGCGGACCGATCTCGGTGCGAGACTCCGGAATTGTGTCGCCGTCGCTGAGCATCGAGCCGGACGGAACCTCCGGCACCAATAGTCTGATGAACGGGTTGCCCAGTGCGGACGGGAGTTCGACGGATGCTTCGACGTTGTCCGGCAACGGCGTCGCGGCGTCCAGACTCAGTGTCACATCGGCTCCGACGACGTCGGCGGACAGCGCGGATACTCGGCCGATGACTTTCTGGCCGCTGCGGACGTCTGCCCCCAACACCAGGCCGTCGGCGCCGGCCAGCTGCAGCGCCACGTTGTACGCATCACCGTCGGCCGAACGACCCAGGGGTAGGTCTTGAATGCCTGCGCTACAGCCGCCGAAGGCGAACACGGCCGCAGAACCCACACCGATGATCACGATACCGGCGACTATTCGAACCGATTGCCGCGTCAATTGCCACCTCCGGGGACGGCTCCGCCGGAAATCGCGGAGGCGATTCCGAGCGGATCAGAAGTGCTGAGGGGGAAGGATATCGGATTCGTGAACCCGGCTCCGGTGCAGATCGGCAACTTGTAGGTGTCGCACAGCGGTTTCGCAACCGCGAACTGAGTCAATGCAGTCGAGACGTTGAGCCGAATGCGCCCGCGCTGATCAGGACCGATTGTTTGGGAAAGGTTCTCCATCATCAACGGCACAAGGTCCATGAACTCTGCGAGGCCGGGTTGTTTGGCAGCCAGAGTGTCACCGAGAACTCGCACGTTGTCGGCTATGGCACCGACATCATCGCCGTGAGTTGTCATGAAACTGTTCAACTGGTCGAAGACCACCTGCAGATCCTGCAGAGGCTGTGAGATGTCCATGTTCTGGTTCGCCCACTGATCGCCCAATGTGCCGAGGTCACCGACAAGTTCGTCGAGGCTGACCTGCCTCGCGTCCAGAGCATTCATCAAGGTATTGAGATTGTCGACAAGGGCACCGATGTCTTCCGACCGAGCGCCGACAACTCCGGTTGCCGTGCTGAGGTTGCGAATTGCGGTGTTGAATTGATCGCCCTGACCCTGCCATCCGGCAGCGCCGCGGCTCACGAGATCGCCGAGATTGCCCCCATCCCCGGCAAATGCGTCGGCCAAAGTGCTGACGCTTCCCATCAAGCCGTCGAAATCTATGGGGGAGTGGGCACGTTCGATCGGAATCTGGTCGCCGTCTTTCAGCGTCTCTCCGCCGGTGTAAGCCGGGCCGAGTTCGATGTGGCGATCGCTGATCACCGATGGATTGAGGACATAGGCCGAGGCGTCGGCTGGCAGGTCCACGGAGTTGGGCATCGACATCGCCACTCGAACAGAAGTTCCGCGAGGTTCCACCGACGTGACCGTCCCGACGCCGACTCCGAGGACGGTGACCTTGCTTCCCTCGTAGATTCCGCCGACGTAGCTGAAATCGGCGTAGACGGTCTTGGACTGATCCGTTCGTCCGAAGATGTACCAACCGGGGAGTGCAATCGCCAGGGTCACGACCAGCATGGCCGTGACGGCTTTTCGTGTATTCACTTGCAGCCCTCCATGATGCCGAGCGCGCAGAGCAGATTGTCCGGGATCACGGCGGCCGGCGCGTTGACGTCGGTCCAATTGCCGGTGCCGGTGGAATCGGTGACCGAACGCAGCGCGGAAGGAAGACGAGTCAACAGCAGGTCGATCTGATCTGCGTTGTTCTTCAGCGTGGTGGTGACCTCGACGAGGTTGTCGGTCATGGCTCCGAACTCGTCCTGACGATCGACGAAAGTGGTGGAGAGCTTCGAGATGATGATTGTCAGGTTGTCGACCAGCTGAGTCAGTGCGTCCTTGCGCATCGCAAGAGTACGAACGATCGTCTGAGCATTGGCCGCAGTACCGACTATCGAATCGGTTTGTGCCGCAGCCATGTCCGACAGCTCGCGGGACATGATGAGAATCTGGTCGATCTGTTCACTGTTCTGCGCGAAAGCCGCCGAGGCGCCGCTGATTCCGGCCAGAGCCCGGCCCACCTGATCGGAATCAGTTGGAATCACCTGCGAAAGGGTGTTCATCATGGACTCCATCGCCTGTAGGTCGACGCCGGTGGCCGCAGTGGTGGCATCACTGCTGACGTCGTCGAGGCTGTACGGCACGGTTGTGCGGGAGAGCGGGATGACCCGCGCATCGGAGTCGTCGACGACTCCGGCCGGCACGATCTCCAGGTAGCGCTTGCCAAGGACCGTCTTGAGCCTGACAGTCGCCGTGCTCTGGTTTCCCAAAGGCTGGTCCTTGTCCAAGCGGAAGTTGACGACGACGTGGTCGCCGGCAAGGTCGATCGAATCCACTCGGCCCGCGGGAACCCCGGCCACGTAAACTGGATCGGTGTCGGAAAGCCCGCTGGCATTGGCCAACTCCGCTGTGTATGCCGACGTGCGTACGTTGTACCAGAGCTTCGGAATGCCCAAGGCGGCGCCGAGTCCCACCACCAGAACGAAGATTCCGAGACTACCCAGGGCGAGAGCGGTGCCGCTACCGCTGCGACGGCGATCCCCTTTGAACAGGAAGAGCATGATGCCGACGAACACGTCGATCAGCTTGACCAGGAACATCATGAGCACACCGGCGAATGTGTCGGACCGAAGATGTTGGCTTCCATGTCGCCTGCCTTCAGAGTGAAATTGCACAGATACAGGCTGATGAAACTTCCGTAACTTCCGATCCGGTTGGCGGCGTCGGCGAACTGGGGAAGGTTGGCGAGAAGTCTGTTGAACTCGTCGGTGCTCGCAATCCAACTCCCGGTGACACTTTCGAGTTGTTGCACGGTCTGACCGAATGCGCCGTTCGACCCGGCCATGATCTGAGCCAACGACGAGACAGTTCGGTTTCCCTGATCCAAGAGCGAGACCAGTTGATCGTTCTGCCCGACGACGGAAGTACTCAGATCGTTCAAACCGTCCAGCAGACCGACCAATTCGGGTTGGCGTTCGTCGACGGAGGTGAGAAGAGTGTTCATGTTCGTGAGTAGTTGTGCGAAGACGTCCTGACGGTCGACAAGGCCGGAGCTCATGGTCGCGATCTGGTCGAGGAGGGTGGTCATCGCCTGGCCCTGGCCGTTGAAGGTTTCGACAAAACTCCGCGTGAGGGTGTTCACCTGCTCGGGCTCGAGTGCGGCGAACAACGGTTTGAAGCCGTTCATCAGTGCGGTCAAGTTGATCGGCGGAGTTGTCTGCGCCAGCGGTATCGTGTCACCTGGTTCGAGCCGTTGTGCGGATACCGTTGTCGCACTGTGATCCTGGGTCAGTGCCAGGTATCGAGCACCCAGCATGTCGCCGTAACGAACTGCGGCACGGACATCCGACTCGAGTGAATACTGTGATTCGATTTCGACGTCGACGATCGCCTTGCTCGTACCGCCGCCGTTGTCGGCAAACGCGACCGAGTCCACGCGGCCGACGCGCACACCCGACATGGTGACAGGGTTACCCGGGTTGAGTCCTTCGACGTCGGTGAACTCGAACGAGTACGAATCAGTGCTTCCGCGAACCGGAACCGACAACGTGTTCGCCACGAACGACGCGCAGGCGACGCCGGTGATGCAGAAGAGTGACAACCGAATTACCTGGCCAGGACGGACCTTCACGGGACGGTCACCTCGTTACCTCTGACCAGCGGCCCCAACATCAGTGTTGTTGCCGGGTTGGGGGTGTCCGACTGCTCCGGCGAGCCGCCCTGCAGTTGGTCTTCGAGGTATCGCAGCGTGGCAGCCTCGGCTTCGCCGCCCACGACCGGGGCACTGACGGGTTGCATTGGCGTCAGGTTGGCGCCGGAACATTGCGCGCCGCGCGAGTCCCCGTACTGCGGGCAATCGGCGCCCGTGTAGGGGAGCGGTTCGGCGAACGTGGCAACTGCTGTGATGTCGAACTTTCCGGTGGCGAAGACCCGAGCTCCGGCGGCGCCGAACGTGCTGGCATTGGCGAGAGTGGAACGCAGTCCGTCGGGATTGGCGGCGGTAGTCGCGAGTATCTTTCCGGCGGAATCGATCACAGTGATGATGTTGCTGTTGTTCGTCGCGACGAAATCGTCGACGGTCGCGGCGAATACGGCCGCCGCGCCGATCGAGGTCTCGAGGTTCGCCCTGTTGGCGACCATGTTGTTCGAGACGGATGTGGCTGCGGCGAGGGTATCGAGAATGTCGGGGGTCGCGCGGTCCAGTGCGTCGACGACAGTTCGGAATTCCGGAGTGGATTGCAGGAATTGGTGGGCGGCAGGAGCCAGTGCACCGGAAGCGGCGCTGAGATTGTCTATCGTGGTACCGATCTCGACTCCGTTTCCGTCCAGAGCTTGGCCGAGTGCGGTCAGAGCCGTTTGAAGTTTCTCGGGTTGCATCGCTGTGAGGACTCCGACCAGCTTGGTGTACACGTCGTAGAGGGCGACGGCCTCGGGTCCGTCGTCCATGCGGATTTCGTCACCGTCCGCGAGGGTCGTTCGGCCCTGTCGCGTCGGGTCGTCCACGAGTTGCATGTAGATGTCACCGAAGAACGTACGTGGAACGACGCGAGCCATCACGTCGGCGGGAATCTTTGATGCATCGTCAGTCTGTATCTGTAGTTGCACAACGGATTCTGTTGTTCCTGATTCGATTTCACCGATTCGGCCGATGTTGACCCCGTGGTACCGGACCGGTGCCTCGCCGCTGATCAGGCCCGCCGTGGCCGGAACCGCGACGAACACGTCGGTGCTCTGCTCGAGGTTTCCGGATCCGCGTAGCACCATCGTCACTGCTGCCACGACGGCCACCACGATGGCGATGGTGCCGCGCAGTGCATAGACGATCTTCGTGCGTGTAGTGAGTCTGTCCACGGCTCAGACCCCCATTCCCGGGATCTGGGGCACGAGGCCCCACAGCGCGAAAGTCATCAGTACGTCGAGGATTCCGATCGCGAGGATCGCAGTACGGAGCGCGCGCCCGGCAGCCTGCCCGACGCCGGCCGGACCACCGGAGGCATAGTAGCCGTACGCGCAGTGAACCAACGCGACAACAGCGGCGAACACCACGGCCTTGAGGCCCGAGTACAGGAGATCCTGCGGCGAGATCGCCAGATGGAAGAAGTAGTCGTAAGTACCTGCCGATGCACCGTTGAAGAACACGACGACCAGTCGGGTCGACAGGTAACTGGCGAGCAGCCCGATCATGTAGATCGGGATGACGCAGATCATGGCAGCGACCACCCGCGTACCCGCGAGGAAGGGGATGGATCTGATCGCCATCGAGTCGAGGGCGTCGATCTCGTCCGAGATGCGCATAGCCCCGATCTGGGCAGTGAAACCCGTTCCGACCTTGGCAGCCAACGCGATAGCGACGACAACAGGGGCAAGCTCACGGGTGTTCGCGACCGCAGACAGCATGCCCGAGAGCGAGGTCATCCCGACGAGTTCGAGGCCCCGGTGAGTCTCGACGCCCAACATCATTGCCGCGGCGAGCGACATCGCGAAGACGATCCCGATGGTGCCGCCGCCGGACAGCAAGGAGTTCGTGCCGAAGCTGACCTCGCTGATCTGACCGAGTACGTGCTTGCGGTACTTGGTGAGCGCAAAAGGGATCGATGCGATGGTGCGGACGTAGAAAGTGACGTGCTGACCGAGGGAGACGAGGCCGTCACCTGCGGTTCGCAGGGGTCTGCTCGCTTGACGGGCTCGAACACGGAGATCGACGAGCGACATCAGAATTCACCGACTGCCGGGACGATTACGGTGTACAACGCGGACAACACTGTGTTCACGATGAAGACGAGCGCGAACGCAATGACGACGGCCTCGTTGACTGCGTCGGCAACGCCGCGGGGGCCGCCTTTTGCATGGAGACCTTTGAAAGTGGCCACCAAAGTCGAAGCGAGGCCGAAGATCGCGGCTTTCACCAAAGCCATGACGAAGTCGGACGATCGACCGTATTGGCTGAACGTTGCCATGAACGTTCCGGCCGGAAGATGCTGCACGTAGATGTGGTACAGATAGCACGCGATCACTCCGCCGAAGGTCACCATCGAGCACAGTGCGAGGGAGACGATCACTGCCGCAACCAATCTCGGAGCTACCAGGCGTTCGATCACATCGATGCCCATCACTTCCATGGCATCGATCTCTTCGCGAATCTTTCGCGAACCAAGATCGGTGCAGATCGCCGACCCGGCAACACCGGCCATCATCAACGCGCACACCAGTGCTGCGGCCTGTCCGACGATGATGAATGCCACGACGGCGCCCGAGTAGCCACCGGCACCGATGCGGCCGGCCAGTTCGCCGACCGACACCGCGATGAAGACACCGATCGGAATCATGAGGAGCAGCGACGGACCAGTGCTGACGCGACCGATGAAGAGCGTCTGAGTGATCGTCTCGTGCAACGAGAGTCGCCTGCGGAGGATTGCCGTGAACAGGCCGAACAGTGCCTGCACCGAGAATCCGATCAGATAGCCCCCCTGCAACGCTACGTCTCGTACCGGGCCTTTCGGGGCTGGTAGCTCGTACGTCATCTAATTGAATTCCTTTGCAGATCAACATGGTTCAGCACGAAAGTCGAACTGTTCGGACGCTGGCGGTCGAGCGAACTGCTTGTGAAGCATCTCACACATATATGTGACGTGGCAAGCATTATGTGAACGAAAATTCTCGGGGGAGTTTTCGGTGTAGTAGCGACGGTCAGCGCGTTGACGTGCCAATATGAGTTCTGTCGGGTGGTGTCCTCGGCTTAAGTTCATCGAAATTCCGGAAGCCGTCGTCCGATGTCCCGATCGGGGAGAGGGGGCCGCTTCGAGCGGTGACCCTACCCCTGGTTTCGACCGCAGGGCAAGGCTTTGTTAACGAGGATTCTCTCGAGTTTCAGCATCGATGATAGGGGCGATGCAGTTGACGGCAACCGGGAGTTAGGGAAGCTAGCAGCGTATATAGAACGTGACTACAGTGGAAATCTCGAAAGTTTCCGATGGCGGGAACCGATTATGATTATGCTCATTCGCAAAAGGATCGGTTTGGTGTTTGGTGGGGCTGAGAGAGGGGGTGCACGAGTGAGCCCGAGACAGCAGTCTGTCGATGCGCAGACAGTTGACGAACAGACCTCGCGTGTAATCCTTCGAGCGGCGGGATCGGAGTCGGTCAAGCGACGTCCGAAGGACCGCAAGGCGAAGATCGCCGCTGCGGCTGCAATTGCGTTCAGCGAACGGGGATATCCTGCCGTAGGCGTCGAGGATATTGCGTCGTCCGTCGGTATTTCGGGTTCGGCACTCTATCGGCATTTTCCGAACAAGTATGCGATGTTCCGCCACGCGGCACTGGAATTGACCGACGCGCTCGAGAGTGCACTCGATGCGGTCTCCGTCGCCGCCGATGCAACTGACCGGGAGCGCCTACGCGAGGATTTGCTCGCTGTGATCCGAACGACGGTGCGTAATCGGCGCACAGCCGGGATCTACCGGTGGGAGAGTCGGTTTCTCGACGCTGCCGATCGGAAATCGGTCCGAGCTCAGGCAGCTGCTGTCAATCACCGAGTTGCACTGCATCTTTCACGCTCCGAACCGCCGGCGAGTGCTCGTGCCGAAACCATCCTCACCTCAGCGATGTTCAGCGTGATCGGCAGCATCACCGCTCACAATCTGATACTGCCCCAACGTCGGATGGAGCAAGTTCTTCTCGACGCTTGTCTGTCGATCGAACACGGTGGGAGTGCAATTACATCGCGGCGGTCGGAGCAAACTGTGTCGACGCGACCGGTGACGACGAACAAGCGTGAACGTCTGCTACAGGAAGCCGTGCGGCTCTTCGATTCTCGCGGTTACCACGACGTCAGTATCGAAGAGATCGCAGCCGCTGCGGGTTTGAACGCTTCCGGGATGTACCGCTACTTTCCGAGCAAAGCGGAACTTCTCGGGGCGGTGTTCTATCGAGCGGCGGACCGTCTGGACCTTGCGACGGCAGCAGTATTCGAGTCTGCGACGTCGCCGGAGGAAGCGCTGCGCGCACTGTCGGCGATGTACGTGGAGTTGTCGTTTGCACAACATGAATTGATGTCGGTCTATTTTTCCGAGATGAACAACCTTCTGCCGGGACATCGAAGCGATCTGAAGAATCGCCAGAAGCTGTACGTGGTCGAGTGGGCGCGGATACTTCGCGAAATTCGTCCGGACCTTTCGGCGATAGAGGCGAAGTTCCTGGTTCACGCTGCTTTGAACCTGGTCCCCGACATCGGACGCTTGATGAAGTTCGATGTTGCAGCAGAAAACGCCTCCACACTTCAGGCGTTCATGTCAGCAGTTCTCTTCGGCCGCCCGGCTCCGCCGCCCTGAACTTCTCGCCGCCCTGAACTTCTCGCCGCCCTGAAACTTGTCGGACGGCGTGCGTAGTGTGGTCGGCTATGAGCGAAGTCGTGTCTCTGGCAGCTGCCCGCCGAATAGCGCTCGCCGCTCAAGGGTTCGGCAAATCACACCCGGCAACGGTGACGCGGCGCAATCTGGTCAGCGTGATGGACCGGCTGCAGGTCTTGCAGATCGACTCGGTCAACGTTTTCGAACGCAGTCACTACCTGCCCGTTTATGCGCGACTGGGCGCGTACGACAAGTCCAGGCTTGATCAGCTGACCTTCTCCCCGGAGTCGGGGTACCTCGAATACTGGGGACACGAAGCGACGTTCCTGCCGGTGGACATGTGGCCGCTCTTTCGTTGGCGCATGGACCAGTTTCGTGACAAAGCGTTGAGCGACAAGAACGGATGGGCGTCTGATCGGCGCGACTTCCTCGACTGGTTGCGCAACGAACTGCGTGAAAACGGTCCGATGGCGGCGAGCGAAGTCGAGCATGAAGCGAATACACGCCGCGGCCCGTGGTGGGGGTGGTCGGACGTGAAAGTCGGGCTGGAGACTCTGTTCCGTTGGGGCGAAGTGGTATCGGCGGGTCGCGCAGGATTCGAACGTCGATACGGCCTTGCCGAACACATGCTCGCGCCCGAGATCCTCGATGCGAGGATCGATCGATCGGACGCGATCCGTGAGCTGGTGCTGCGTGGTGTGAAGGCCCACGGACTCGGTACGCTCGACGATATCGCCGACTACTTTCGGCTGCCGAGCGCTGAGGCACGAATTGCCTTGCGTGAGCTCGAAGACGCCGGCAATGTACGCAGTATTTCCGTCGAGGGCTGGGAGCGTCGTGGCAAGCCTCGCGAGGTATGGATTGATCCACAGGCAAAGCGTCCAAGGTCGATCCGAACCGAGGCTCTGTTGTCGCCCTTCGATCCGGTAGTGTGGGCGCGCGATCGAGCGTTGCGGCTCTTCGACTTTCACTACCGGATCGAGATCTATACTCCCGCACACAAGCGGGTTCACGGCTACTATGTGCTCCCCGTGTTGATCGACGACAATATCTGCGCGCGAGTCGATCTCAAGAACGACCGACAGAGCCGTCGGCTACTCGTGCGCGCTGCTTGGGCTGAGCCCACCGCCGATGCCGACACTGCACCGCGTCTGGCTGAGCTCCTTCGTAGAACCGCAATGTGGCAAGGCTGCGACACCGTAGTCGTGGAGAACAATGGAACATTGGCATCAGAGCTGGCCGCTGTGATGGCCGGCGACGAGGTGGATGCGGTGGGAGCGCGCTAGGTCAATCTGGAACGGTGAGTCTCCCGTCGACTGCAGCTCGGTTGATGGAATCTCTTAATGCCGAACAAGTTCCGGTGCGAATTTTCGGCGACGCCTTGTCTTCGCGATACTCCGAACACACGTTGTGCGGATCCGATCGCCATTGAGTCGAGGTATGTTGCCAGCTGTTCTTCTCGACGAGGACATATGTTCCACACCGCTCGCAGTCCACTGGTTCCATGGTCACTGCGCTGCTCCTGCACGGCGTGCGAGGTTGTCTGCAACCTCCTGTTTCCACACCTCGATGGGTTTGCTTGTGTCCATCTCGAATTCGAAGCGATCGATCATCTCGGGCGTGACGTCGGCGACGTCGACGTAGAACTGTTCGTACCACCGCCTCAGTTGGTAGACCGGACCGTCCTCGGTGCAGAGTAGTGGGTTGTCGATGCGGGTCTTGTTCTTCCAGATCTCGATGTCCTGCTCGAATCCGACGCCGATGTAACCGATCATCGCGTCAACGGTTTGGTCCGCTATCCCGGCGGGAAGTTCCTCGGTCTTCTTGACGGTGATGCCGTACATCAGGACAAACTTGTTCGGGCTGACCGGATAGTGGCAGTTGATCAAAACCGAATCCACCTTGAACGTTTCGTACTGGTACACCAGATCATCGATCATGAACGACGGTCCGTGATAGGCGGCCACCGAGAAGTTCGAGACCAACTGCGGCACGTCGGGATCCGTCCAGGTCACGATGTCGTCGCGGTTGATACCGCTCTGCTCCTGGATGGCGACATGCCCCTCGAAGACGTTCTTGAAGTAAGTGGGAAACGAAAAGTGCACGTAGAAGAAGTGCGCCATGTCCACGACGTTGTCGACGATTTCTCGACAGTTGGTGTCGATGACGATTGACTTCCATACCCAATCGGTCCATTCGTGGTCCGGAGTTTTGATTACCGGTATGGCGACTTCGGCCGGAGGCGGATTGCCTTCGGGGTCATGCCAGACGAAAAGCAGTCCGTCTTGTTCGAGGGTGGTCCAGGCGCGGGTTTTGGCAAGCGGTGGAACGCGGCGTGCATAGGGGATCGCGGTGCATTTGCCGTTGCCGCCCCAACGCCAGTCGTGGAAGGGGCAGGCGACTGAATCGCCCTTGACCGTGCCCTGACTGAGGTCGCCGCCCATGTGACGGCAGTAGGCATCGAGGACCTTCAATTCGCCCTGGCTGTCGGCAAATACGACAAGCTTGGTGCCTAAGGCCTCGATCGGATGTGGGTTCCCGTCGTGGAAATCCGTTGCAAGTCCGAGGCAGTGCCATCCGCGGGCAAAACGTTCGGGAGCAGCGCCCTCGTCGATCATGCGGATCTCGTCGACTTCGCCGAGGTCCGTTGTGGTCGTCACGTCTGTAGTCAACTCGTCGTCCTTTGTTCAGTGATCTGTGTTGGCCACTGTGGTGAGGAGTTGGTCCAGGTTCAACGGGGGTAACCGGTGATCGGTATAGCTGCAGGTGGAGTGGCCAGGCAGGTTTGTCTCCCGCACGGTGGGAAATGCCCTGGCGGTTCGTCCGGTGAAGGCCCAGATTTGCAGTCAGCAGAGCACGCCCAGCGCTGTCCTCTCGACGGGCGGATCACCGAAACGGAGACGCCATGTCGGTCGGACCGATCACAGAAGAGCCCATCCCTATGTCAACCCTCGACAGGTTGGCGATGGTAGTGGATTGCTTTCGTGACACGCCGCGGTTGACGCTGGGCGAGGTGGCCCGTCGAACCGGGATTCCGCGATCGTCCGTGCACAGGATGCTTCTGAAGCTAGTGAGGATGGATTGGCTTCGCAGAGAAGGCCTCGAGTACGAAATCGGCGACAAACTCGGCGATCTTGGGGCAATCTCGTTGTATCGAAACAAGTTCGAGAGGGTGGTGGTGCCGTTGTTGTACAACCTGCACCTCGTCACCAATCAGGCCGTACATCTCGGGGTCCTCGAGGGAAGCAACGTGCGATACCTTCAGAAGATCGGCAGCCAGGCGATACCTGACCTCCAGACAGGCGTCGGCTCTCGCATCCCGGCGCGATCCTCGGCAATCGGCAAGGCACTCTTGGCAGCGGGCCGCCGTTCGACGGTCGCGCAGCATTCCGCAATAGCCAACCATCGGTACGGTGTCGTATTCGGTACGTGTACTTCGGGTCTCGGCTGCATCGGTGTGCGGGTGGGTGCGCTGGGCGAAGCGGAAGTCGGTCTGTCGATCAGCGGCCCACTCGTTCGAGGCAAGATCGACGATCGACACGTTGCACCGGTACAGATGGCCGCGGTGGCAATCTCCCAGTATTTCGAGGTGCCGGGTGGTCGTCACCAGCAGACCGGTTAGCTCGGCAATGCGCAGAGTGCGCCTCCTCCGACTCCGCGTAAAGCGCAGTGGGGGAGACGCACTCGGATGAATCTGCGTCAGCGAAGAGCCGCAAGCGCGTCGATACGCTTGGCCGCGTCCTCCATGATGTTCTCGATCAGTTCCTTGCAGCTGGGCAGATCGTTGATCATTCCGACAACCTGACCCGAGGCAAGCACGCCGGCTTCCGTATTGCCCTCGACCAGACCGGCCTTGAGCAACATCGGGGTATTCGCCGCCATGATGATTTGCATCAGCGTGCGGTCACCCGAGCGCTTCATCGCGAGGCCGTCCTTGGCGAGCGTCGACCACTTCATACCTGTCATTGCCTTGAACTTGGTGGCGTTCTTGGCAGCAGCGATCAAACCGGTTGCATAGCTGGAACCTTCGAGGCTGTTGACCAGGTCGGTGTTGAGCACACGATGAGGCATGCCGTCGACCTTGCGTGAGACCGTCGTATCCGTCAGTCCTCGCTTGAGGTATTCCTGCTTGACGGAGTCCGGCACCGAAGAGTCACTGGTGAGCAAGAAACGCGTCCCCATGGCGACACCGGCAGCGCCGTACGCCAACGCTGCGGCCAGCCCGCGGCCGTCGAAGAATCCGCCACCGGCGATGACCGGAATATCGACAGCGTCGAGAACCGAGGGGAGAAGCAATGTCGTTGCCACACCGCCGGTGTGACCACCACCTTCGCCGCCCTGGACGATGACGGCGTCCGCGCCCCAAGATGCAACCTTGACCGCATGCTTCGCGGCACCGATCGACGGTACGACGACGATGCCGTGGTCCTTGAGCTTGGCGATCAGTTCCTTCTTGGGAGCCAAGGCAAACGACGCGACCTTGACGCCCTCACGGATCAGCAGGTCCGCGCGCTGCGGCGCGTCGGTGGCGTCGGCACGCATGTTGACGCCGAACGGCTTGTCCGTGAGCTGCTTCGTCTTCTTGATCGCGTGCTCGAGCTCGTCGTAGGTCATCGTGGCCGAAGCCAGGATGCCGAGACCGCCCGCGTTGGCCGTCGCCGACGTCAGCGCGGGCCCGGAAACCCAGCCCATGCCTGTCTGCACGATCGGGTACTCGACACCGACCAGTTCGGTCAGTGCTGTCTTCAGAGTGGGGGTCATGCCGAGACCTCACGGTCCCGGAGGTTGCGCGGATCGAGGGTCTCGCGAATGAGGTGGAGTTCTTCGGCGGTGGGGTCACGGGTGATACCGGCCTCGGCGAGTCCGGCTACCTCGAACGAGGTGTTCTCGGCTACCTCTTCGGCGGTGACGCCGGGATGGAGGCTCAACGCGCGGAAGGTGTTTCCCGGTCCACCGAAGTCGAAGACACCGAGGTTGGTGACAACGCGGGGGATGTTCAGGTACTTGTATGCCGGGTTCTCGGGATCGATCTGGTCGTAGCCGACACCGCACACCACGTCGACCTTGTCGACGAACACTCGCTTGGAGTGCTTGGGGACGAAGTAGCTCGTCGCGTGGTTGATGGTGTTGCCCGGGGCGCCGCGCACACCGAACATCTGACGCGTCGGTTGCTGAAGCGGGCCGAAGGCGGAGAGGTTCTGGTTGCCGTGGCGATCGAGCTGATTGGCGCCCATGACTACGTGGCGACGGCCCGAAGCGACGACGTCGAACACCTTGCGGAAAGGCATCCATCCTTCGATGGGGCCCTTCGTTCCGACTGCCGGGGTGTCCTCGAGAATGAGGGCTTCACCATCGGTGATCAGCAGGTCGGGTTCGGTGGTGAGTCGAGCCAGGCGAGCACCGATGGTGGACGACGTCGACATCGGGCTGGCCATGATTTCGCCTGCACCGGAGAAGATTTCAGCGCACGCGAGAACAACGTACTCTGCGCGGGTGACGGTGGATTCGCTCATTTTGCCTGCTCCCCTGCCTTTGATGAATCGGCAAACTTCTTTACTGCGGCTTGGTAGTCCTCTTCGCTGCCGGAGAGGAAGGTGTCGACGAACGTCTGCCACGACTCGGGGGTCTTGGCGGCCTCGGCGTAGTGACGCTGGAACTTCTCGTCGCGGCCGTAGCTTTCGCCGGCCAACGTGAAGTGGGCACCGTTCGGGGCCTCGACGACGGCGTCGACCATCATGCGGTTGAGCAGAAGATTCTGCAGTGGAACGGATTTGACCAGTTCCTCGGTCTCGACAATGCGTTCGACGGAGACGTAACGCTTTTCGGCGGCCATGCAGTACAGGTCGTCGAAGTACGGGTCGACACCGTTGTACGCGGCATTGCCGTGCTTGTCACCGAGATTGAGGTGAACGAACGACGCATCGAGGTTGAGTGCAGGCATCGCGATCAAGGTCTCGGAGCGGCCGTCGGCCTCGGGGTACGGGGAGGTGACGGTCTTGAGTTCGTCGCCCCAGAAGTTGCGAACGTCCGAACCCAGGCCCGCGCGGATCGGGAGGAAGGGGAGGCGAGCGGCAGCGGCTTCGAGGCCGCACTTGACCATTCCCTCGTCCATCTCGCGGACTTCGATCTCACCGGCGGTGCGCGCCTTGGCGAACCACGGATCGTAGAACGGTGCGGAGTCCAGGGACACGAAACCGTAGTACGCCTTCTTGACCTTGCCGGCCGAGCACAGCAGCCCGAGATCCGGTCCGCCGTAAGTGACCACGGTCAGGTCCTTGATGTCCGAACGCAGAATCGCACGCACGAAGGCCATCGGCTTGCGGCGAGATCCCCAGCCGCCCAAGCCGATCGTCATTCCGCTGCGGAGCTCGCCGACTACCTCGTCGAGCGACTTCGTCTTGTCACGCTTGCTAGCCATGTTTGTCTCAGCCTTCCTTCTGGGTTGCGTTCTCGCGCGGCTTGCCGGTGGCGACGAATTCGTCGCGGTGTTCGTCGGACACACCGAGGAGGTTGAGTTCGAAGGTGTAGCCCTGCTCGAGGCGGTAGCTGCCCTTGACGTCGACCGGGTCGATGCCGTTGATGGCTTCCTTGGCGCACCGGATGATGCGGGTGTCCTTCGCGGCGATCTTTGCGGCGATCTCGCGAGCGCACTCGTCGAGCTTCTCGCGCGGGACCACGTCGTAGACGCTGCCGAACTGTTTGAGTGTGTGGGCGTCGACGCTCTGTGCGGTGTAGTACAGCGTGCGCATCATGTGCTGCGGCACCAGTCGTGAGAGGTGCGTGGCAGCGCCGAGTGCACCGCGGTCGACCTCGGGGAGGGAGAAGATCGCGTCGTCGGAAGCGACGATCACATCCGCGTTGCCGACCAGTCCGATGCCACCGCCGACACAGAATCCGTTGACGGCCACGACGACGGGTACAGCGCAGTCGTAGACGGCTGCGAAGGCCGCGGCGCAACCGCGGTTGGCGGCGACCAGTGCGTCGAATCCCTCGGTCGCCTGCATCTCCTTGATGTCGACGCCGGCGTTGAATCCGCGTCCCTCGGCTCGCAGGATCACCACGTGAGTGTTGAGATCCTTGCCCGCGTCGAGGATGGCGTCGGCAAGCTCGAACCATCCCTTGGACGGGATTGCATTGACCGGCGCGTAGTCGATGGTGACCGTGGTGATGCCGGTTCCGTCGGAGGAGGTGCTGATGCCCATATCGGGATTCCTTACGTCTGTGTACCAAACCAAGCGATTGCTTGGTAAGTTAGCACACAAGCGGAGCCGACAAGCCCGAGCAGAGTGCATTAGGAGACAAATATGAGTGGATTGGTCGACGGACGCGTAGTCATCATCACCGGGGCTGGTCGCGGGATCGGGCGTGCGCATGCCTTGGCGTTTGCTGCCGAGGGCGCCAAGGTCGTCGTCAACGACATCGGTGCGGGTGCCGACGGTTCCGAGACCGGTGAGAGTCCGGCCGAGCAGGTTGTCGCGGAGATCATCGCCGCCGGTGGCCAAGCAGTGGTCAACGGAGACGACGTGGCCGACTGGGCGGGCGCCGAGAATCTGATCAAGACCGCGATCGACACCTTCGGTGGCCTGGACGTACTCGTGAACAACGCGGGCTTCCTGCGGGACCGCATGCTGGTCGGCATGAGCGAAGGCGAGTGGGACGCGGTGATTCGCGTGCACCTCAAGGGGCACTTCGCGCCGCTGCGTCACGCTGCTGCCTACTGGCGCGCTGAGGCCAAGGCGGGCAAGACCGTCGACGCACGCATCATCAACACCAGTTCGGGTGCAGGACTGCAAGGTTCGATCGGCCAGGGTAACTACGCTGCCGCGAAGGCCGGTATCGCCGAGATGACCATCCAGGCCGCAGCCGAGCTCAAGAATTACGGCGTCAGTGTCAACGCGATCGCGCCTGCTGCGCGCACGCGCATGACCGTCGGCGCGGGTGGGGCGATGGCCGAGTCGATGGCAGCTCCCGAAGAGGGCTTCGATGCCATGGCGCCCGAGAACATCTCGCCGCTGGTCGTCTGGCTCGGTAGCGCCGAGTCCAAGGACGTCACGGGGCGGGTGTTCGAGGTCGAGGGCGGAAAGATCACCGTCGCGGAGGGCTGGCGTCACGGCCCGAGCGAGGACAAGGGTGACCGTTGGGACCCGAAGGAGATCGGGCCCGTCGTGGCAACGCTGTTGGAGAAGGCGGAGATTCCGACGCCGGTGTACGGGGCGTAGGGCCTCCGGCCCCGTGAGTGGTTAAGGAGTGCAGGGACTCCTTAACCACTCACAGGTGGTGTGCCGGCTACGCAGGCGCCCGAACCACCAACACGGTGCCGGGGAACTCTGCGGCGAGCTCGCGCCGAGAATGCTTCACGCAGGCTGTGCCGTAGCCCTTCTTGCGAGATTCCGGCGCGATCCAGATCGCCACGTTGACCTCTTGGCCGTCGAGTTCGCCGAATACCAGGCCGACGCTCTTCGAGCCGTCACCGGAGACGTCCTCGGCGACGAACCAGGCAGCGGTCTCGTCGTCGATCCGGCCGAGGCCACCGACGAGCTCAGCTTCGATCCGACCCTCGCTCCACGGCTTGCCGTCTTCGCCGAGCTGCTCGCCCGAACGAATCGTGAACAGCGACTTGTCTTCTGCGCTGTCGCTGAACGGACGCAGGGTGAAGTTCTGCCCGCTGCTCGCGGGACGATCGAGCGTCGTCCATTCGAGAGTGGCGTCGAGATTCTCCAGCTCGCCCTGGATGCGATCGCGCGCAGCCTTGGTGAGCGCGCTGAACTTGAGGCTCAGAACTGCTTCGGCATTTGCTTCCGACGTGCCGAGGAGTTCCGCGACGGTGGTCAGTGCCTCCTGGTGGTCCTTGCTGTCGACCACTGCGTCCAGCACCTCGTGGCGACGCTCCAGCGCACGCACGAGGGCTGAGGTGATCTCGCGTCGGTCCAGGATTTGATCTTGAATATGCGTCGTCATATATGCGACTCCTTGCTGTGTTCGAGGCTCTGTCGAAACGCCGTGCGGACCGTACGAGTCAATAGTGCTCCAACTCGCTCGTTATGGCACGTGTTCAGCCTCCGGTGCGGCGAACGAGCCGTTCGTAGCGCTGGCGGGCAGCTTGAGTGCTGCCGAGCCCGAGTCCGAAGGCAATATCTTGCCAGGTCATGCCCCGTTCGCGGGCAATTCCGAGGAACAGCGCTTCCAGCTGTTCCATTTCGGCTCGGGCCTTGGGAATCAGAGTCAACGCAGCCATGACATCGGCGTCGTCGACCTCGGGTTCGTTCGGCTGCGGTGTGTCGGTCCCGCCGGCAAGACGAGCCACGACGCGCACCGCGCCGTAGGGCTCGAGCATCTCCGGATGAGATTGCCGCGCGCGCTGGCTTTGGGTCGCGCCGTGGCGCTCGCTGATCCGAAAGAGTCCGGCGTACTCGCGATGTGCGCGTTCGCGGCCGGAATCGATCGGTCTGAACTGGTCATCGGTCATGAACCCAGGCTGGCACGAACCCGGGCCGATGTAAACGTTTTGTTGTAAACAGTTCGTTTATTTCTTCAGTGGCTCGCACACGATGACGGGAATGATCCGGTCGGTCCAGGCCTGATAGTTGTCGAAATCCGGATACATCGCCGTCAACATCGGCCACAGTCGAGCGCGTTCGTCCTCGGTGGAGACGCGGGCTTTCATCGATCGGATCCGAGACTTGATCTGCACCGTCACCACCGGGTCCGCCTTGATGTTGAGGTACCACATCGGGTTCTTCGGAAGACCACCTTGCGACGCCACCAGAATCACGTTCTCGCCGTCCTCGAGGAACAGCAACGGACTGATCCGCTCCTCGCCGGATTTGCGACCGGTGGTGGTGAGCAGGCAGATCGGCAGCCCGCGCGGGAACGCGCTGCCGACCCGCCACTTGCTACCCAGCCGCCCGTCGGTGGCGCGATACATGGCGACGTTTGCCTTCGACATCCACTTGATGATCTTGACCGTCGCCGGAGCGTCGAGTCCCTTGGGTTTAGCTGGGGGAGTAGTCATCTCAGATACGCTCGATGATGGTTCCGGTGGCCAGCGCGCCGCCGGCGCACATCGTGATCAGAGCCGTCGAGCCGTTGCGACGCTCCAATTCGTGCAGTGCGGTGGTGATCAGTCGAGAGCCCGTGCTGCCGACCGGATGGCCGAGAGCGAGCGCGCCGCCGTTGACATTGACGTTGTCGAAGTCAGGTTCGTGAACCTGAGCCCAGGACAGTGCGACGGATGCGAATGCTTCGTTGATCTCGAACAGATCGAGGTCGCCGATCTTCATTCCGCTCTTCTCCAGGACACGGCTGGTTGCCTGCACCGGTCCGTCGAGGTGGAATTCCGGTTCCGAGCCGACCAGGGCCTGGGCGATGATGCGGGCTCGCGGCTTCAACCCGAGTGCGCGAGCCTTGTCCTCGTCCATGAGCAGGACTGCGGCTGCACCGTCGGAGATCTGGGAAGACGTTCCGGCCGTGTGAATCCCGCCTTCGAGGACGGGCTTCAGTCGGGCTAGGGACTCGGCCGTCGTATCGCGCAGGCCCTGATCGCGATTGACGAGCTTCGTCTCGCCCGTGAGGTTTCCTTCCTTGTCGACCTGGGGCGCCGAAAGTTCGAGAACCTCGCGGTCGAAACGCCCTTCCTCCCAGGCCTGCTTGGCCAGCGCCTGCGAGCGGACGCCGAGGGCTTCGATGTCGTCACGGGTCAGTCCGCGTCGACGCGCGATGCGTTCCGCAGCTTCGAACTGGTTGGGCATGTCGATGTCCCACGTCGCAGGCCGACGCGGTCCGGCCTGATCGCCGACGTTTGCGCCGAGGGGAACCTGGCTCATGGCTTCGATGCCGCAGGCGATGCCGGCGTCGATGGCGCCGGTGGCAATCAGACCGGCGATCAGATGGTTCGCCTGCTGGGCCGAACCGCACTGGCAGTCCACGGTGGTTGCGCCGGTCTGCCACGGAAGTCCGGCGTGCAGCCAAGCCGTGCGCGTGATGTTGTTGGACTGAGCGCCGGCCTGGGTGACGCAGCCGCCGATCACCTGCTCGATCAGCAACGGGTCGATTCCCGACCGGTCGAGAACGCCCTTTTGTGCCGCTCCGAGGATCTCGGCGGCGTGCAGACCGGCGAGCCAACCTCCGCGCTTGCCGATCGGTGTACGGACAGCCTCGACGATTACTGGTGTGCCCACAGCGGGCTCCTTTCCTTGTAATGAAAAAGTAGAACAGGTTCTCTGCGGGAAGCAAGACCTGCCGACGTTTCCTTTCCTAGTAAGCAGGCTTGTGTTTCAATGAGAGTAGAACGTGTTACACATCACGGATCCCCATCACCCCTGTGATGAAAAGGCTTAGGGCAGGAGACATCAGTGGCACAGCCCGCATTCCCCGAGGGAATCGACTTCACGGACCCCGACATCTACGCGGAACGCATGCCGTTCGAGGAGTTCGCCGAACTCCGGAAGACGGCCCCCGTGTGGTGGAATCCGCAGCCCCCGGAAATCGGTGGATTCCAGGACGAGGGCTTCTGGGTGGTCACCCGTCATGAAGAGGTCAAGGAGGTCTCGCAGCGAAGCGACATCTTCTCGACCCACGAGAACACTGCGATTCCTCGCTTCGCCGACGACATCCCGCGTGAGAACGTCGAGATGCAGCGATTCATCCTCATCAACAAGGACGCTCCGGAGCACACCAAGCTTCGCAAGCTGGTTTCGCGTGGATTCACCCCGCGAGCCATCAACAGCCTGCGCGAAGAACTGACCGAGCGCGCCGAAAAGATCGTCAAGACTGCGGCTGCCGGTGGTGCCGGAGACTTCGTGGTTCAGGTCGCGTCCGAACTTCCGCTGCAGGCAATCGCCGAGCTTCTCGGTGTGCCGCAGGAAGATCGAATGAAGCTCTTCGACTGGTCCAACCAGATGACGTCCTACGACGATCCTGAGTTCGACATCGACCCGCAGGCAGCGTCGATGGAGATTCTGGGATACGCGTACCAGATGGCGGATCAGCGCAAGAAGTGTCCCGCCGATGACATCGTCACCAAGCTCATCGAAGCTGACATCGACGGAAATGAGCTCTCCCCAGAGGAATTCGGCTTCTTCGTGATTCTGCTTGCGGTCGCGGGTAACGAGACCACTCGCAATGCCATCACACACGGCATGGTTGCCTTCCTCGACAATCCCGACCAGTGGGAGCTGTACAAGAAGGAACGCCCGAAGACTGCGGCCGACGAGATCGTTCGTTGGGCCACCCCGGTGACCTCTTTCCAGCGGACCGCGCTCGAAGACACCGAACTCGGGGGACAGAAGATCAAGAAGGGCGATCGCGTCGTGATGATGTACGCGTCGGCCAACTTCGACGAAGACGTCTTCGAGAACCCCACGAAGTTCGACATCATGCGTGACCCCAATCCGCACCTCGGATTCGGCGGCACGGGTGCGCACTTCTGCATCGGCGCCAACTTGGCTCGTCTCGAAATCGATCTGATCTTCAACGCGATCGCCGATCACCTACCCGACATCACCAGGCTCGGCGATCCCCGTCGCCTGCGCTCGGGCTGGCTCAACGGCATCAAAGAGTTTCAGGTTGATTACAAGACATCGGGCTGCCCGGTCAAACACTGATCCGGACATATACTGACCTGGTAACCGGCGAGTAGGTTCTGTGTAGGTTTTCGGGAGTTGCCTCTGCACTCTCGAACACGCAGAACTACAGTAGACGTTCCGGGGGGCCACTAGTTGGCAACCTGGAACTGCGGCGGCGTCTGCGGGATCCCTCATCTCCCGTAGGCGCCGCCGTTTGTAGTTCAATCTCTAATTCAGCCGCCGTATGGCTTGGTGATCGCTTCCAGGAAATGTCCCGACGGGTCGAGGAAGTAGACCCCACGCCCACCGTCGTTGGTGTTGAAGCCGGTACTCGACTGGCGCGGATCGGCCCAGTGATCAAGTTTCAACGCCTGTATCCGCTGGTAGATGCCGTCGAAGTCATCTTCGGAGACGAGGAAAGCGTAGTGCTGAGACGCAACCTCGGCGCCCTCTTCCACCTGTGCGAAGTCCAGTGTCACCCCGTGCTCGAGTTCGACGCCGAGAAAGTAGCCGGCCTCGACCGGGCCTGGCAGACCGAACATGTGAGTGAAGAACCACGCAGACTCTTGTCGGTCTTTTGCGGCGATGATGGTGTGGTTGAACGAAATGGTCATGAGTGACCCCTTGCAGTACGACGCCTCCATGCCTGACGCAGTCCGTCATCGACACGCGACGTTGGCAACCAGGAAACCATTTCAGGGTTCTCGGTGCAAGTACGACAGGCTGATTCGAATACGACGAGAGCGGCCCCGGTCGATGACCGGGGCCGCTCTCGTACTGTGGGTTCTCAGGCTTTGCGTGCCGTCTTCATCGCACGGTCCACTTCCCAGAATGCTCGAAGCGACGCGATCTTGCCTGCGTCGTTCACGCGATAGACGAACACGCCCTCGGCGTCGATGATCGAGCCGCCGATGGTGGTCCGGATCTTGCCGATGTTGACGTTCTCGTTGCCGCACACCAGTGAATCGTCGATCAGAAACTCGAGCTTGTCCGCGGTCGCGATCGTCATGTCGTAGAACTTGGAGATCGCTTCGCGTCCGTGATGGCCTTTGCCCTCGGGATCGAATCCCGACGGCCCGACCGGATCCTCCACCCAACCGTCCTCGGCGAAGAGGTCCAGCCAGGCTTCCTTGTTCTTGCCACTCGCTGCGGCGCGCGAAGCGTTACCCGCGACGCGGGCGGGGTGTTCGTCAGTCATCGCGACTCCTCAGTTGATGTACTGCTCGGCGAACTTACGCATCGAATCCTGCTTTGCCTCCAGCGGGGCATCGAAGCCGATTCCGTCGAAAACCCAAGGTACGGTGATGATGTCCGTGACGCCGGCATCTTCGAGTTCTGCGTAACCGTCCTTGCCGAAACGGTCGATGCACACCGTCTGGATTTCGAACGGCTCGTTCTCGCGGCCGTACTCGGCGCGTAGTTCGCGTAGTCGTGCGATCACACCCACCAGGTCGTCGAACTTGATCATCGCCGAGGTCCAACCGTCGCCGACTCGCGCAGCACGCTTGAGCGCCACCTCGGTGTGGCCGCCGACGTAGAACGGAACCGGCTTGGTGGGAGCCGGACTCATCTGCAGGCGATCGAAATCGAAGAACTCGCCGTGATACTCGACCATCCCGCCGCCGAGAATTAGTTTGAGAACGTCGATCATCTCGTCCACTCGGGCGCCGCGACGCTTGTACGGAGCGCCGCACCACTCGAACTCTTCAGGAGCCCAACCGATTCCGACACCGAAGCCGAAACGGTTGTTCGTCAATGCCGCTACCGATCCGACCTGCCGCGCGAGCAGGACCGGATTGCGGCTACCCAGCTTGAGCACCTGGGTGTAGAACTCGATCTTCTCGGTCACCGCGCCCATTGCAGCTGCGGCGATCAGCGGATCGACCCAGGGGGTCTCGGCATTCCACATCCGAGACCCGTCCGGGGTGTACGGGTAATCCGCCGCCTGCGTTTCCATGAAGAACAGTGAATCGGGGAGAGCGATCGACGAAAAGCCGCATTCTTCGGCCGTTTTGGCGATACCGGCTAACTGGTCCAAGGGGTTCATGGCAACCCCGACGGTGTACTTCATCTTCGGTCTCTTCCTGATCGGCGTGTGTGCTGCTGTTACGTGGTGGGACGTTCGGAGCCGACGACCCACATCGAGAAGTACTGCGAGCCACCGCCGTAGGCATGGCCGAGAGCCTTGCGCGCGTCGGCCACCTGGTGATCGCCGGCGCGGTGCATGACCTGCATCGCCGACTCGGCAAAACGGATCATGCCCGAGGCGCCGATCGGGTTGGAAGAGAGAACACCGCCCGAGGCATTGACCGGGAGCTTGCCGCCGATCGCGGTTTCGCCGGCCTCGGTCAGCTTCCAGCCCTGGCCTTCCTCCGCGAAACCGAGGTTCTCGAGCCACATCGGCTCGAACCACGAGAACGGGACATAGATTTCGGCGCAGTCGATTTCGTTGAGCGGATCGGTGATTCCCGCGGACTTCCACAGCGCGGCCGCGGCGTCACGGCCGGCCTGCGGATTGACCTGATCGCGTCCGGCATAGAAGGTCGGCTCGGTGCGCATGGCGGTTGCGTGGATCCACGCGACCGAACGACCCTCGGCCTCGACCTGTGCGGCCGCTTCCTCGTTGCCGATCACCAGAGCGCACGCGCCGTCCGAGGACGGGCAGGTCTCGTCGTAGCGGATCGGATCCCAAAGCATCTGAGATGCCTGCACCGATTCGAAGGTGATGTCCGGCTGCCGCAGGTGCGCATACGGATTGAGGCTGCCGTTGAGCCGATCTTTCACCGCGACGAGGTAGCCGATGTGCTCCGGTGCGCCCGATCGACGAATGTACGAACGGACGTGCGGGGCGAAGTATCCACCGGCGCCGGCGCCGACAGGCATGTTGAACGGTACCGGTGTGGACAGCGCCCACATGGCGTTCGACTCGGACTGCTTCTCCCAGGAAACCGTCAGAACCCGCTTGTGGACACCGGATTTGACCAGGCTGGAGGCGACGATAGCCGTCGAACCACCCACCGAGCCGGCAGTGTGAACACGCAGCAACGGCTTTCCGTTGGCGCCAAGGGCATCCGACATGGCGAGTTCGGGCATCATCGAACCCTCGAACAGGTCGGGGGCCTTTCCGATGACGACGGCGTCGATGTCGTCCCAGCCGACGTTGGCGTCGAGCATCGCGGCGTCGATGGCTTCACGAACCAAGCCCGCCATCGAGACATCATGACGCTTTGCGACGTAGTGAGTTTGGCCGGTGCCGAGCACGGCCGCGAGTTGAGGCGTTCCGGCCATCAGTTCCGTCCCTCCAAGACTGCTACCAGGTTCTGCTGCAGCACAGGGCCGCTTGTTGCATGGGCCAGAGCGCGATTCGCCTGGCCGTCGAAGATTGCCTTGGCGGCGTGGCCGATTCGTTCCAGACCACCGGCGAACAGTGGGTTGCCGCTGAGCGGACCGCCGGACGGATTGATCGTGGTGGCGTCGGTCAGGCCGATCGCTTCCTTCAAGATCAATTCCTGGTGAGTGAACGGCGCGTGCAGTTCGGCGACGTCGATGTTGCCGACCTCGCCGCCCGTTGCCGCCTTGGCTGCCGACGTTGTGGACGGCGAGGTGGTCAGGTCACGTGCACCCAGGTTGGGGGAGTCGATGCGATGCTCGAGTCCGGTGATCCACGCCGGCCGCTCGCAGAGATCGCGGGCGCGATTGCCCGAGGCCAGCACGATTGCTGCCGCACCATCGGTGATGGGCGCACAATCGTGTGCGCGCAACGGATCTGCGAGGAACGGGCTGGCGAGTAGTGCCTCGATGTCGACCTCGCCTGCGAGCTGAGCCTTCGGATTACTCAGCGCGTGACGACGGCTGCGAGCGGCAACCTCCGCCATGTCCTCTTGCGTCCACTTACCCGCGTCGAGTCCGAGTCGGGCTTGAAGTCCGGCGATCGAGACGGAGTCCGGCCACAGCGGAGTGACGAGGTACGGATCGAGCTGCATGGACAGGATCTTGCGCAGGTGCCCGGCGGAGGATTTGCCGAAGCCGTACACCAGCGCGGTCTCGACCTCGCCGGTCAAGATCTTGATCCACGCTTCGTAGAAGGCCCACGCAGCATCCATCTCGACGTGAGATTCGTTGATCGGCGGGACCGCTCCGATGGAGTCGATGGCCGAGATGAAGGAGAACGCTCGTCCGGCCAGGTAATCGGAAGATCCGGAGCACCAGAAGCCGATGTCGGACTTGGTGATTCCCAGATCGCTGTAGAGCTGCTGGAAGCACGGGACGAGCATCTCGACGCCGTTGGTGGTGCCGTTGGTTTCGCGGACGTGGGGTGCCTGAGCAAAGCCCACGACTGCGATGTCTGCAGAAGTCATTTCAGGAGCCTCACAGGTGGTGTTGGAAGGTGGAGTACTCGGCGTCGGGTTCACCTGTCGGCCGGAAGTATTCGATGTTCTCGAGGGTGTAACCCCACTCTTCGCGAGGCTTCCACTTGGCTTCGACGCGCATGCCCATGCGTACGTCCGCGGCATCACATTCGAGGATCAAGTGCAGGAACGGAATGTCGGCTCCGTCGAGAAGCACGTAGGCGGCCACGTAGGGCGGTTTGATTCGCTGCCCGAGGAACGGGACGTTGACGATGCAGAAGGTGGTGACAATTCCCTTGTCGGGCAGTTCGATCTGCTCGCTCGTCGGCTTCCCGTTGGTGGGATTCGCGCCGCGCGGTGGGATGTAGATCTTGTCTTCGGGTCCGCTGCGACCACCGATCAGTTTGCCTTCTGCGAGACCGCGGAGGTAGAAGCTCTCCTCGGCCGAAGCGGAATGCATGAAGTGCAGGTCGACAGGCGTCGTGATCATGGTGACAGGATCGGCGCTGGAATCGACTGTCGCGATTCCATTTTCGCTCTCACCTGGTTCGAAGCACTCGATGTCCTTGATCTGCCCGATCCGCTCCGACGCCCAGCGAGCACGAACCCGCAGGCCGGTGCTGATGTCGTCGGGGGAGTCGACGTCGACCGCGTGGAGCATGGACGTGTCCGCGCCGTCGAGCTTGATCAGGGCCCACGCGAAAGGCTTCGTCAGGGGTTGACCCTCGATGGGTTCGGGCATCCACGTCCAACTCACGACCGTTCCGCCGTCGGACACTCCGACGAAGTCGGTCAGTGGTTCGGCCGTATCCGGATCGAATTCCGGTGGCGGCACGAAGACACGACCGTTCGACCCACGTGCGCCGATCACCTTGCGATCACGCAGGGCAGTCACGAACGCGCCGATGGTCGGTCCCGTCGATCTGGTGTAGTCGAAATGGAGATTCAATGGTGCGCTCAGGGGCTTGTCGGCCACCCCGCTCTTTCCGATGGTCACAAGATCGAGTAGAACAGGTTCTAGAGATTGTGGCAAGAGTCACTTCTGATCACCGGCAATGTGGAGGCCTGCGATGAAGCTTGGGTTGCAACTCGGATACTGGGGCGCACAGCCGCCGGCAAACGCCCCGGAACTGATCGAGGCCGCGGAAGGCGCGGGATTCGACGCGGTCTTCGCGGCGGAGTCGTGGGGCTCGGACGCATTCACCCCGCTCGCCTGGTGGGGATCTCGGACCGAGAACGTCCGTCTCGGCACCTCCGTCGTACAGATTTCGGCGCGAACACCGACCAGCTGTGCCATGCACGCGCTCACTCTCGATCACCTAAACGGTGGGCGAACGATCCTCGGGCTCGGCGTATCCGGACCGCAGGTCGTCGAAGGTTGGTACGGCCAGCCATTCGAGAAGCCGCTCGCGCGCACCCGCGAATACGTCTCGATCGTGCGCCAGGTCCTCGCCCGTGAAGCGCCCGTCACCAGCCCCGGCCCCCACTACCCTCTGCCGTATGCGGGACCGGGCAGTTCGGGACTTGGCAAGCCGCTCAAGCCCATTACGCACCCGCTGCGTGCGGACATCCCGATCTGGCTCGGCGCCGAAGGGCCGAAGAACGTCGCGCTCGCCGGTGAAATCGCCGACGGGTGGCTGGCGATCTACTACACCCCGCGCCTGGCCCCGATGTACAACAAGTGGCTCGACGAAGGCTTCGCTCGCGCCGGGGCCCGTCGTAGTCGCGAAGACTTCGAGGTGGCCGCCACGTGCCAGGTCATCGTGACCGACGATCGTGCCGCCGCCATCGCCGCTCTCAAGCCGATGACCGCCCTCTACGTCGGCGGAATGGGCGCCCCGGAGTTGAACTTTCACGCGCAGGTCTACAAGCGGATGGGCTACGAGAAGGAGGTCGACGAGATCGGTCGCCTCTTCATGTCGGGCCGCAAGGACGAAGCTGCTGCCGTCGTCCCCGACGAGATGGTCACCGAGACGATGATCATCGGCAACGTCGACGAGGTGCGCGCGGACGTGAAGCGTTGGGAGGAAGCCGGAGTCACGATGCTGCTGGTGACCTGCCGCGACGCCGACCATGTGCGAGAGCTCGCGGCCGCGGTGGGTGGTTGAGCGGGGCACCCCCTTTTTTTCGAGCGGGACCCCCCTTTTTTCGAGCGAACGGCACGTTCAGCGCATCTGAGGCGCTCAACGCGCCTTTCGCTCGCCGAAAGTTATCCACAGGGCCGCCAAAACCCCAGGTCGCCGCCGGGGCCCGCGGTGCTACTCGAGTCATGCTGCGACCATGCGGCGTGGAATGTGGGGCGATGATCTGGACGCGATCTACCGCGTCAGTCGAAGCGGAGTGATCCGAACGGCCGAGTTGGCGCGATTGGGCGTCTCCAACTCCGCCGTGCACACCCGGTGTCGAGTGGGTGGACCCTGGCAGCGCATATTGCCAGGAGTGATCCTGCTCCGAAATGGTCAACCGACGCCGCGTCAACGATCGATCGCTGCGCTCATGTTGAGCGGTGACGAGTCTCTGCTGACGGGGCGATCTGCCATGTCGGAGTACGGATATCGGACGCACGCCGGGGATGTGCAGGTGCTCATCCCCATCGACCGTCGTGTTCAATCGGTTGGGTTCGTCACGGTGGAGCGCACTGTTCGACTGCCTGAGCCGGAGATTCGCAACGGTCTGCGCTGTGCGCCGCTGCCGAGGGCACTACTCGACGCTGCGAGGCGGTGCAGGGCCCTCGATCCCACACGGGCACTCATTGCCGAGGTCGTTCAGCGTGGCGACGTCTCGGTGCGCGAACTTGCGAAGGAACTCGAGGCGGGCAGCAGTCGGGGGTCCGCGCTACCTCGGGTCGTGTTGCGCGAAGTGAACGCGAACGTCCACTCGGTTCCGGAGGTTCACGCGCGAAAACTGTGGCAGCGGAGCGGGCTGCCGGAAATGTTGTTCAACCATGAGATCCGGGATGCCGACGGAGACTTCATCGCAATTCCGGACGGATGGATCGATTCGGTTGCCTTCGCGTGGGACATCGACTCCTTGGAATGGCATGCCGCGCCGACGGACTACAAGCGCACGGTGGAACGTCGGACGCGTATGCAGAATGCGGGAATCATCGTGTTGCCGACGGTGCCCAGTGCACTGCGAACGGACCCTGATCGTGTGATCGACGACCTGCGTGCGCACTACAGATTGGCGCAGTCACGTCCCCGGCCACAGGTGTTCGCGAGGTCGAGGTGGGTCAAATTGGACGAAACCGGCTGAGCGAAAGTGCCTTTCGGCGCACTGAAGGCGCCGAAAGGTACGTTCGCTCGAAAAGGGGGGGGGTGGGAC
>NZ_JASDCV010000028.1:0-68509 GCF_030407755.1 Rhodococcus sp. APC 3903 | reverse complement strand
CACTCTGCGGCGGCGGCGGACAAGGCGACGCACTCATCATCCGCGTCCCCAAGGCTTGAGTGTCTAAATACACCTGAACGAGCGCTCTCGCTCTGCGACGCCCCGTGGTTTTGCTCACACAACTACGGGGCGTCGTAGTTGTTCGGGCACAATGGCCTCATGGCGAACATCTTTGACGTATCCACTCCCGCGAAACGCTTCCGTCTGGTGGCGTGGTGGGAAGCTGTGACCTGGGCGGCCTTGCTGGTTGCCATGTTCTTCAAGTGGGTCCTCGGACACGAAGAAGCGATTCGCATCCCCGGAATGGTCCACGGCACCGCGGGCTTCCTGGTGTTCATCGTTGTTGCTCTGCTGACTGCGTGGTCGCTCAAGTGGGACATCAAGACCACGATCCTTGCGCTGATCTCGAGCGTTCCCCCGTTCGGCACCGTCATATTCGAACGCTGGGCAGTGCGAAACGGCAAGCTCGGCGAGCTGTCCACGGAGTTCGAGGCGTCCAAGGGCAACGCGGCGCTCGTCTGAGTGCTGCATCCCTCTACGTAGCTTCGCGCAACTCGTGACAAACTGGGAGTCGTGACTCGACCAGGTTCCAGGCCCCCCGCGCGTTCGTCCGCAGTTGCTGCCGCCATGAGCGGCGCAGTCGACTTGTCCGCCTTCAAAGAGCGGGCCACGGCCCCACCACCGCCGCGTAACACCAGCGGCGACGGGGCCGTTTCTGCTGTCTCCGGGGCAGTGATCGAGGTGACCGAGGAGAACTTCGAAAGCGAAGTCCTGCTGAAGTCGAGCCAGGTGCCGGTCATCGTCAACATCGGTGGCCGCGCATACGAGCCCTCGGTCGTGTTCACCGAAGTTCTCGAATCATTGGCGGCGCGCGCCGGCGGCAAGTGGATTCTTGCCAACGTCGACGTCGACGTGAGTCCTCGCATCGCGCAGGCATTCGGTGTCCAGTCGGTGCCGACGGTTGTTGCCGTCGCGGCTGGTCAGCCGTTGGCCGATTTTCAGGGTGCTCAGCCAGAGGCGCAGCTCAGTCAGTGGTTCGACGCAGTGCTCCAAGCTGTCGAGGGCAAGTTGAGTGGGCCGGTGTCCGACGGGGACGAACCGGTGGAGGAGGTCGAGGATCCTCGCTTCGTGGCCGCTGAAACCGCGCTGGACGAGGGCGATCTCGACGCCGCCATCGCTGCGTACCAGATGATTCTCGACGCCGAACCCAACAATGCGGAGGCCAAGAGCGCTGTCCGCCAGGTGAAGTTCATGGCCCGGGTTCAGGGCGTCGATCCCGAGTCGATCGCGGCCGCGGATGCTGATCCGTCCAATCTCGAACTGCAGTTCGCTGCGGCCGACCTGGAAATGTTCGCCCAGCAACCCGAGGCGGCGTTCGCGCGCTTGATCTCGGTGGTATCGCGAACTGCCGGCGACGACAAGGCCGCAGCGCGGACGCGCCTGCTCGAACTGTTCGAACTGTTCGACCCGGCAGAACCAATCGTCATCGCGGCCCGACGTAAGTTGGCTTCTGCTCTCTACTGACGTGTGGACCGGCAGCCGCTACTCCGTGTAGCGGCTGTCGCACACTTCCCGGCCACCCAGTACGCCGGTCCGGAACGCGTCTACGCGTGCAAACCCGCTCGGCACCGTCTCACCGTTGACGTCACTGGCGGCGAGGCCGTCAGTCAGCAGCCCCGATACGGCTTCGTCGAGGTCGCCGGGGGAGAGTGTGACTTGAGCTCCGGACGCCGCAGCGTTGGTGGGACTGAGCGCTGCGGTGATGACGCCGGACAGGCAGGCGGCGCGCAAGGCAGTTTGCGGAGTGTCGAGCGATTGGCCGTTCTCCTTCTGCATCGCGAGGGTGTACCGCGACGCGAGCAGGACGTAGGCGTTGTAGTCACCGGTGATGTTGGTCTGGATCAACTCGCGCCGTCCGACGCGACCCGGCGTGCCGCGCTCGGCCAGGTCGTCGACGCTGATTCCGATGGTGTTCGTCGACGGGCAGTACGAGACGGGCTCGGTCGCAACGGCGTCGCTGCACCCGGTGTCTGCGCCGGTGAACACGACCTTCGGCGGCTCGGGTAGATCGAAGATCGCTTGGAATGTCTTTACGAACTCGTCGAGCGTTGCCTCGGTGACGGGCAGTTCTCCGGAGTCGTTGCCTTCGGCGAATTGCTGCGGGAGGTCTGCGCGTCGTGACTCGATTTCGTCGGCGTCCATCTTCGCGCAGGCGCCGGCGCCGTCGGTGAAGCCGATCTGAGTGGCGGTGACGCGCTCGAACGCCGAACCATGGTGGCTCTCAGGATCATTAGGGTCTTCGTCGCGGATGGCGACGGCCGAGGCCAACACCTTGTTGAGGCCGTCGGAGGTGTTCATCGTGAAGTGTGCGGCCTTGTCCTCGGCGACGTGCCGCAAGAAGGCACCACCGAAACAGTCGGCTTGTTGTTCTCGCACCAGGGCCGCATCTCGTTTGCCGCCGACGATCCCGGCTTTGCGTTGTACGGCGTGGCCGTACTCGTGCGCGAAGATGAAGGCGACGGCCACTTCGCCGAACTTCTCTCGTACCTCGGGCAGTAGCAGTTCGCGATCCCAACCGATGGTGTGATCGATGCTGCAGTACCCGGCGTTGATGAGTTCTTCGGTGGTCTCTTCGCAGAAGTCCGGGCCGTTCGATTCGGTGGGGTCCCACGAGATCAGCTCGTCAACCGGTTCGAAGGGCTTGTCGAACAGAGCCGGGTACTCGGCGGCCCAGTAAGTTTCGATGTCGGTGATGGCGTTGGCCGCCAGGGCGTCGATGTCCCCGCCGTCGGTACCGGTGATTTCTCGGTCGGCATTGGGGGCTCCCGGGCGCAATCCGCTGGGGCCTGCTGTTGCGTCGAGTCCGGCGACGCGGAACGGATCGTGATAGATCGAGACGGCGTGCCCGTTCGTTCCGCTGGCACAACCGGCGAGCAGTGCGGCCACTGCGAACAGTGACGACGTGACAATGACTACTCGCCGGCCGACCATCAACGCTCCAGACTTATCCAAATCGCTCCAGCAGCTGGCAGCGCCACCTGTGCGGAGGCTGGCCGACCGTGCCACGAACGCGACGTTGCCGTGACCGCTCCGAGGTTCCCGACTCCGGAGCCGCCATACACCTCGGCATCGGTGTTGAGAATTTCCACCCATCGGCCGGGCTCTGGTAGCCCGACGCGGTAGCTCGAGTGCTCACTGCCCGAAAAGTTGAACAGGCAGGCGACAATCGAACCGTCAGTACCGTAACGCAGAAAACTGAGGACGTTGTTCTCGGTGTCGTTGGCGTCGATCCAGGAGTATCCGCCGGGGGAGGTGTCGAGGGTCCACATCGCCGGATGGCGTCGGTACGCGGAGTTGAGATCTCCGACCAGTCGCTGGACGCCGCGGTGGAGAGTGCCGGTGTACTGATCGTCGAGTTGCCACCAGTCGAGGCCGCGTTCTTCGGACCATTCCGCGCTCTGACCGAACTCCTGTCCCATGAACAGCAGTTGCTTGCCCGGATGCGCCCACATGTACGCAAGCAGTGAGCGTAGGCCGGACGCCTTGGCGAAGTCGTTGCCGGGCATCCGGGTCCACAGAGTTCCCTTGCCGTGCACCACTTCGTCATGGCTGATCGGTAGCAGGTAGTTCTCACTCCACGCGTACATCAGCGAGAAAGTGATCTCGTGATGGTGGTAAGTCCGGTGCACCGGGTCGTGACCGAGGAATCCGAGGGTGTCGTGCATCCACCCCATGTTCCATTTCATGTTGAACCCGAGGCCACCGACATTGGTCGCCCGAGTGACTCCGGGCCACGCCGTCGACTCCTCGGCGACGGTGACGACTCCTCGGTGGTTCTTGTGGACGGTGGCGTTCATCTCCTGCAGGAACGCAACAGCTTCGAGATTCTCGCGGCCACCGTGAATGTTGGGAGTCCATCCACCTTCCGGACGTGAGTAGTCCAGGTACAGCATCGATGCGACGGCGTCGACGCGCAGTCCGTCGATGTGGAACTCCTCGAGCCAGAAGAGCGCGTTGGCGACGAGGAAGTTCCGGACCTCGCGGCGACCGAAGTCGAATACGTATGTGCCCCAGTCCAACTGCTCGCCGCGACGCGGATCGGCGTGCTCGTACAACGGCGTTCCGTCGAAACGGGCAAGCGCCCATTCGTCTTTGGGGAAGTGTGCAGGAACCCAGTCGACGATGACGCCTATCCCTGCGGCGTGCAGGTGGTCGACGAACCAGCGGAAGTCGTCCGGGGTGCCGAAGCGGGAGGTCGGTGCGTAGTACGAGGTGACCTGGTACCCCCACGATCCACCGAACGGATGCTCGGAGACGGGCAGCAGTTCGACGTGGGTGAATCCGGTTTCGGTGACGTAGACGGCGAGTTGCTCGGCCATCTGCCGGTAGTCGAGTCCCGGACGCCACGATCCGAGGTGCACCTCGTACACGCTCATCGGGGACTGCGAAGGGTCGACACCAGCGCGGGTTTCCAGCCAGGCCGCGTCGTTCCATTCGTGCGAACTGGTGGTCACTCGCGACGCCGTCGCCGGCGGTACCTCGGTACCGAATGCCATGGGATCGGCCTTGTCGCGAACCGAGCCGTCGTGGCCGTGGACCCGGAACTTGTACAGCGAACCGACTGCGATGTCGGGCAGGAAGAGTTCCCAGACCCCGGTGGAGCCGAGGACTCGCATGGGGGCGAATTGCCCACTCCACCCGTCGAAGTCGCCGACGACGGTCACGCCGCGGGCGGCCGGAGCCCAGACGGCGAACGAGGTGCCGTCGACGGGTCCGTCCGGTGTCTCGTACGAACGCGGATGTGCGCCGAGGATGTCCCACAGTCGTTCGTGCCGACCTTCGCCGAACAGGTGAAGGTCGAGTTCACCGAGAGTCGGCAGGAATCGGTAAGGGTCGGCTGCGAGAACCGTGTGGCCACCCGGGTACGTCACGGAATAGCGATAGTCGATCAGGTCGGGGTAGGGGACCAGAGCCGCGAAGATCCCGTTCGAAACATGTTCGAGAGGAAAGGTTTTGCCGCCGATGACGGCGCTGACGGACTCGGCGTTGGGACGCAACGCTCGCAGAACGGTGCCGTCGGCGTGGGGATGGGCGCCGAGAACACTGTGCGGATCGTGATGTTCACCGCGCGCCAACAGTTCCAGATCGTGATTGTCCGGCGCGATACCCGAAGGGGACTTTTCGGTTGGCATCACTTGCCTCCACCTGCGCGGTGCGCATTGCGAGCTTGGTAGGCCAGAGAGATCCGGGCCGGATACGGAACGGGTGGGAGCGCGAGGACGTGCGCCACCGAACGCCAGGGCTCGAGGCGGACGAAATTGGCCTGGCCCCAATTGAACTGCTCACCGGTAACCTCGTCGAGCACGGTCATGTGGTCGTGCCATTCCCGGCCGAGCGCCGGCATGTCCAACCAGACGGTGCCCTCTTCTGCCGCGAACGGGTTGAGGTTGATCACCGTCAGGACGGCGTCACCGGTCGAGGCGTCGAACTTCGAGTAGGCGATCAACGCGTCGTTGTCGATGTGGTGAAAGTGCAGGTTCCGCAACTGCTGCAGGGCCGGGTGTGCACGCCGGATGCGATTGAGTGCGGTGATCCACGGCTCGAGAGATTCGCCTCGCGCTGCCGCTTCGGCGAAACGGCGCGGACGAAGTTCGTACTTCTCGGAGTCGAGGTATTCCTCGCTGCCCGGGCGAACGGCTTGATGTTCGTAGAGTTCGTAACCGGAGTAGACGCCCCACGTCGGCGCCAGGGTGGCGGCGAGAGCTGCTCGCAGTGCAAACATTCCGGGCCCACCGTGCTGGAGGGACTCGTGCAGGATGTCCGGTGTGTTCACGAAGAGGTTCGGTCGGGCTTCGTCGGCCTTTGCTGCCAGCTCGTTCCCGAATTCGGTGAGCTCCCACTTCGCAACTCGCCAGGTGAAGTACGTGTACGACTGCGTGAACCCGCGCCTGGCAAGGCCGTACATGCGCGCCGGACGAGTGAACGCCTCGGCGAGGAACAAGACGTCGGGGTCGGTTTTCTTGACCTCCGAGATGAGTGTCTCCCAGAAGTTGGGCGGCTTGGTGTGCGGGTTGTCGACACGAAAGATCTTGACTCCGGCGTTGATCCAGTGGCGGACCACGCGCAGGATTTCCTTGTCCAGACCGCGAGGATCGGTGTCGAAGTTGATCGGGTAGATGTCCTGATACTTCTTGGGCGGGTTCTCGGCGTAGGCGATGGTGCCGTCGGGAAGGACGTTGAACCACTCCGGATGCTTCTGAGCCCATGGATGATCCGGGGCGCACTGCAGCGCGAGATCCAGTGCCACTTCGAGATCCAGCTTGCGGGCCGCAGCGACGAAGGCCTTGAAGTCCTTGAGCGTGCCGAGTTGGGGGTGAACAGCGTCGTGCCCGCCGTCGGCAGAGCCGATCGCCCACGGCGAACCAACGTCGCCGGGTTCGGGGGTGAGGGTGTTGTTGCGACCCTTGCGGTTGATCTCGCCGATGGGATGGATCGGCGGAAGGTAGACGACGTCGAAACCCATTGCGGCGATGCGGGGCAGGTCTTCGGCCGAAGTGCGGAACGTGCCGTGCTGCGGTACTCCGTTCTCGTCCCATCCACCGGTCGAACGGGGGAAGAACTCGTACCAGGAGCCGAACAGCGCACGGCTGCGATCGACGACGACGGGGTGGGACTCGCCCTTGGTGACCAGTTCGCGAAGTGGAGTAGCGCGGAGCAGTTCGGCGACGTCGGAGGCGAAGGCCGGAGCGACGCGAGCAGTCAGCGCCTGATCGCTGCGCAGCGACGCCGTGACGGCCTCGAGCCTGGACCTGTTGCCCCGCGGCACTTCGTGCGCGGCCTTTTCGAACAGGCGCGCACCGATTTCCAGGTCGTTGGCCAACTCGGCCGCCCCTTGCCCGACGGCGAGCTTTGCTTCCACGGCGTGCTTCCAGGTGGCAATGGGATCGCTCCACGCCTCGATCCGGAACGACCACATACCTTCGGCGGACGGCGTGAACACCGCGTCGACGGTGTCCGGTTCGGTCCCGGGATCCATCGGAATGCGCAGCGGCTTGGTACCGCGCGGACCACGCACGACCAGAGTGGCGGAAATGGCGTCGTGGCCTTCTCGCCACACGGTGGCGTGCACCGGGAAGACTTCACCGACCACGGCCTTTGCCGGATAGTTACCCGAGATCTCGGGTACCACGTCGTCGATACCGAGGCGTCCTGACACGGGAAGCTCCATTTCTGATGATGGATCGCGGTAAAACTTTCTTTCGCCGGGTTCAACCGTAGTGGGTGCGACGCTGGAGTGCTGATAACGACGAATTCGGGTCTGTCGGTGGTCAGGTCGGCTCGGGCGTTCGGTTCCACCGGACAGAGTGCAAGGAACTCGACTAGGGTTCGCGGGGTGAAAGCCTTGCGTCGGTTCACTGTCCGAGCCCACATTCCGGAGCGCCTCGCCGCGCTCGGCCCCCTGTCCACCAACCTTCGGTGGTCGTGGCATCCCGAGACACAGGATCTGTTCTCGCGACTCGACCCCGAACTCTGGCAAGCAGTCCAGTTCGATCCGGTCCGCATGCTCGGGGAAGTCAACCCCACCCGTCTCGACGAACTCAGCAGTGACGAGGCATTTCTCGGTGACCTCGACACTGCAGCAGCCGATCTCGACGCCTATCTGAGCACGCCGCGCTGGTATCAGTCCCAGCAGGCCAAGGGCACATCGTTGGCTGGCGGAATTGCTTACTTCTCCATGGAGTTCGGAGTCAGCGAAGTTCTGCCCAACTACTCCGGCGGATTGGGCATCCTCGCGGGCGATCACCTCAAGGCCGCGTCCGACCTCGGGCTGCCGCTCATCGGCGTCGGACTGCTCTACCGATCCGGCTACTTCCGCCAATCGCTGACCGCCGACGGTTGGCAGGCCGAGCACTACCCGCCGCACGACCCTCAAGGGTTGCCTCTTCGTTTGCTGACGGACGCAGGTCCGGCGTCCGACGACGGATCACCGGTTGTCATTCACGTCGCGATGCCCGGTGGACGAGTACTGCGTGCGCGAGTGTGGATCGCTCAGGTCGGACGAGTGCCGTTGCTGCTGCTCGATTCCGACATCTCCGAGAACGACGCGGATCTGCGCGGCGTCACTGACCGTCTTTACGGTGGGGACCAGGATCACCGCATCAAGCAGGAGATCCTCGCAGGTATCGGCGGCGTCCGCGCGGTGCGTGCCTACACCGCGGCGTACGGATTGCCCGATCCCGAGGTTTTCCACATGAACGAGGGGCATGCCGGATTCCTCGGCATCGAACGGATTCGGGAACTTGTGACCACCAGCGGTCTGGACTTCGATTCGGCTCTGGCCGCGGTCCGCGCCGGAACGGTCTTCACGACGCATACTCCGGTTCCCGCCGGAATCGACCGCTTCCCGGCGGATCTGGTCCGTCACTACTTCGGCGGAGCGAACGGCGAGAACGAATCGAGTTTGCTTCCCGGACTGACCGTCGACCGCATCGTCGGGATGGGGCGCGAATCCGATCCGTCGATCTTCAACATGGCGCACATGGGTCTTCGCCTGGGCCAGCGAGCCAATGGCGTCTCGAAGTTGCACGGCATCGTCAGTCGCGACATGTTCAACGGACTCTGGCCGGGATTCGACGCCGACGAGGTGCCGATCGGATCGGTCACCAACGGTGTCCACGCTCCGACGTGGGCTGCGCCGGAGTGGATGGACGTGGCCAGGCGGATCGTGGGGCAGGAGCAACTCGAAGAAGCGCGAGGTTGGGAGCGCCTACACGAGTTGTCGGCCACCGAACTGTGGGAGACACGTAATGCGTTGCGCGGCAAGTTGGTCGACGAAGTCCGTCGTCGCGTCCGAGCGTCGTGGCTCGAACGCGGCGCGACCGAAGCTGAACTCGGCTGGACCACTGGAGTTTTCGATCCCAACGTCTTGACTGTCGGATTCGCCAGGCGCGTGCCTACGTACAAGCGGTTGACGCTGATGCTGCGTGATCCCGAGCGTCTGCGTGCGATGTTGCTCGACGAGAAGCGTCCGGTGCAGTTGGTGGTGGCCGGTAAGTCGCACCCCGCCGACGACGGCGGCAAGGCACTCATCCAGCAGGTCGTACGGTTCGCCGACGAAGCGGATGTGCGTCACCGCATCGTCTTCCTGCCCGACTACGACATGTCGATGGCCCGCTACCTCTACTGGGGCTGCGACGTGTGGCTCAACAACCCACTTCGCCCACTCGAGGCGTGCGGCACTTCCGGCATGAAGTCCGCGCTCAACGGTGGACTCAACCTCTCCATTCGCGACGGATGGTGGGACGAGATGTACGACGGCGAGAACGGGTGGGCAATTCCGACGGCCGACGGTGTTCTCGACGACGTGCGGCGTGACGATCTGGAAGCCAGCGCCCTCTACGAACTTCTCGAGCACGCGGTACTGCCGACGTTCTACGACCGTGATGCAGCCGATCTGCCGACGCGCTGGGTCGAGAGGGTTCGCCACACTCTCGAGAATCTGGGCCCGAAGGTGTTGGCATCACGCATGGTTCGTGACTACGCCGTCGACTACTACGCCCCTTCGACGGAATCAGCTCGAGCGGTAGTGGCGGACGATTTTGCCGGCGCGCGTGAGGTGGCCGAGTTCCGTCGTCGCATCGAATCACAGTGGCCGTCGGTCGCCGTCGAGCAGGTGGACGGTTCCGGCTTGCCGGACACTCCGGAGATCGGTGCGACCATCTCGTTGAAGGCCAAGGTCCGCCTCGGCGGCTTGTCGGTCTCGGATGTCCAGGTCCAGGCAGTCCTGGGACGCGTCAGCCCGGGCGAGGAGCTCACCGACGTGGTGACGTTCCCGATGACACACTTCGGCGCCGAGGACGGAACCGAGATCTTCGAAGCCGAGGTTGCGCTTCCGGTCTCCGGTTCCGTGGGATACACCGTGCGGGTGCTGCCGCATCACCGGTTGTTGGTCGATGCGTCCGAACTCGGGTTGGTGACCACTCCGAGCGTCTGACGTATTGCATTCTGCCCCGGTCCGTTCGGTCGGTACCGGGGCAGAATTGTGTCCGCGTGAGAACTGGCTCAGGGACGTGAGTCGCGGATGCGGGTGAGCGCCTTGCGGACGACTTCGGGGTTGGTCGTCTCCCAGAAGGGCGGCAGCGATGCGCGAAGGTAACCCGCGTATCTCGCCGTGGCCAGACGCGGATCGAGCACGGCCACCACGCCCTTGTCGTCGGTGCTGCGAAGCAGGCGACCCACGCCCTGTGCCAGGAGCAGCGCCGCGTGATTGGCCGAGACGCTGAGAAAGCCGTTACCGCCATGGGATTCGATGGCTTGTTGGCGAGCCATTAACAGTGGATCGTCCGGGCGCGGGAACGGAATCCGGTCCAAGATGACGAGGCTGAGCGATGGGCCAGGGACATCGACGCCCTGCCACAGGGACAACGTGCCGAACAGTGACGTGGGTTCGTCCTTGGCGAAGGCCTTGACGAGGGTGCCGGTGGCGTCGTCGCCCTGGCACAGGATCGGGGTGTCGAGGCGTTCGCGCATCGCCTCCGATGCGGCTTTGGCGGCGCGCATCGATGAGAACAAGCCGAGGGTGCGTCCGCCGGCAGCCTCGACGAGTTCGGCGATCTCGTCGAGATAGACCGGGGAGAGGCCGTCGCGGCCGGGCGTGGGCAGGTGGCGGGCAATGTAGATGATGCCGGCCTTGGCATGGTCGAAGGGCGACCCGACGTCGAGTGAGTTCCAGCGGAAAGCCGAAGCGTCAGAAGGTGCTTCGGTGCCGATGGCCGTACCCGAGTCGGGGCGCACCGACGATTCCGCAGGAAGGCCCCAGTTGACGGCGAGACCGTCGAACGATCCGCCGACGGTCAGCGTCGCGGAGGTGAGAACGACGGTGGATTCGGCGAACAGTCGCGAGCGCAGCAATCCACCGACGGAGAGCGGAGCCATCCGGACGGAGCGCCGAACCGATCCGCGGAACTCGTCCGAGGACAGCCAGACGACGTCCTTGCGCTTGGCCGGGTCTGGTTCGTCGAAGGCGGTGAGAATACGCACGGCACTGTCGTGGACGTCGTCGACGGACGAGAGCGCAGCGTTGCGGGCTGCAGCGGCTTCGGGGTCTGCGGCTGCCATGCCCGGTTTGGCCGGACCGATCGCGGTGCGCAGCGACCAGGCCGCGTCGCGTATCGCGGCTAGTGCGGGCGCCGCACCGTCCGGGAGGCCTTCCCATCGACCTGGACGCAATTCCTCGAGGAGCCCCGCCCAACCCTCGCCGGCAGCTTCGAGTCGGTCGGCGTCCTGCTCTTCGGCGATCTTGCCGCAACGCCTGGCCGCGGCACTGATCGAAGAAGCTGTGAGATCGGCCGTGGCAACACCGGTGACGCGGTCGACCAATTCGTGGGCTTCGTCGATCACCACGACGTCATGGTCAGGGAGGATCTGGATGCCGGTGATGGCGTCGATAGCGAGCAGCGCGTGGTTGGTGACGACGACGTCGGCCTTCGACGCCTCGACACGGGCGCGCTCGGCGAAGCAGTCCTCACCGACCGGGCACTGGTTCTTTCCGATGCACTCGCGGGAGGTGACGCTGACCTGCCTCCACGCCTGATCGGATACGCCCGGTACCAATTCGTCACGATCACCGGTTTCGGTGTCGGACGACCATTCGGTGAGGCGGACGACCTCCCGGCCGAGACGCGAGACCGTGAACGGATCGAACAACTCGTCCTCGGGTGGCTGTTCGGACGCGCCGGTGTGGATCTTGTTCATGCACAGGTAGTTGTTGCGGCCCTTGAGGATTGCGAACTCGGCGCGCCGACCGAGTGGCTTCTTCAGTGCATCGGCCAGCCGTGGCAGATCTCGATCGACGAGCTGGCGCTGAAGCGCGATGGTGGCGGTGGACACGACCACAGTGCGCCCAGACTCGACCGCATGGCGCAGGCTCGGAACGAGGTAGGCGAGTGACTTACCGGTACCGGTGCCGGCCTGGACGGCCAGATGCTCGCCCGTGTCGATCGAGTGCGCCACGGCCGACGCCATCGTCAGCTGACTGGTTCGCTCGGCACCGCCGAGCGACCGCACCGCTGTCTGGAGCAGTTCGGGAACGTTCGGGAGTTGATCGGCCACCCACGAAGGTTAATGGATCCCTACGTCAGAAACGTCCACGGATGATTCCCGGGGTAGTTCCCCGGCATTCGAGTCTTCTTCCGACGACGCCTCGTCTCGCCCGATCAGCTGCACTCCCGCCTCCTGCATCTGTACCAATGCCGACTCGATCGTGGCAGTCGACACACCTGCGGTGAAGGGGAGAAGGACCGTCGTGGCGAATCCCGCGCGCGCCGCGTCGATGGCCGTGGCCTTGACACAGTGATCTGTGGCAATGCCGATCACGTCGACGTCGGTGATCTTGTGGGCGCGGAGCCAGTCCTCGAGCGTCGTGCCGTCCTCGGCTGCTCCTTCGAAACCGGAATAGGCCGCGCTGTAGGCGCCCTTGGAGAAGATCGCCGAACCGGCGACGGAAGCGTCGAACGCCGGGTGGAACTCGGCGCCGGCCGTCCCGACGACGCAGTGAATCGGCCAACTGTCGACGAAGTCTGGGGTCTCGGAGAAATGCGCCCCAGGATCGATGTGGAAATCGCGAGTCGCGACTACGGCGTCGTACTCGTGGGAGTTGACGAAATCGTTGACGGCCGCCGCAACCGCAACGCCGCCGTCGACCGCGAGAGCGCCACCTTCACAGAAATCGTTCTGAACGTCGACGACGATCAGTGCTTTTGCACTCACTGGTGCTCACCTCCGGAGAATCGAACGGGCACAGCCGAGTCTCCGCGCGAGAGCTTGAGTCCTTCCCACGGCAGGCTCACGAGCCCAGCCTTCAGAACTGCGCGGCTCTCTTCGAGCGTCGGTGCGCTCTCGACGACCTTGCCTTCGCGAACCAACGGGATCAGCAGTTCGGTCGCGCCGTCCGCCTCGGAAACCGGAGCGGGCGAGCCGGCAGGGTAGATGACTTCTTCGACGATCGTTCCGGTCGGGCGAACCACACGCAGTGCCTTCTTGGCGCCGCCGCGAGATGCCTTGTTGGTGCTTCTCTTCTCGACCGCGATTCCGTCGACCTCGACCAGCTTGTAAACCATGCCTGCGGTGGGTGCGCCTGATCCGGTGACCAGTGAAGTACCGACGCCGTACGAGTCGACGGGTTCGGCGCGCAGAGCCGCGATCGCGTACTCGTCCAGGTCGCCGGAGACGACGATGCGTGTCTTGGTAGCACCGAGATCGTCGAGTTGTTGGCGTACCTGACGAGCAAGAACGCCAAGATCGCCGGAGTCGATGCGAACCCCGCCCAGCTCGGGACCGGCAACGGCGACAGCCGTTTTCACACCCTCGGTGATGTCGTAGGTATCGACGAGCAACGTGGTGGATACGCCGAGTGCCGCGACCTGACCGCGGAATGCCGCTGCCTCGTCCGGACCGTCTTCGGTGGTGTGCAGGAGAGTGAAGGCGTGTGCACTGGTACCCGCGCTGGGTACGTCGTGACGCCGCGCGGCTTCGAGGTTGGAGGTGGCGTCGAAGCCGGCGAGATACGCGGCACGTGAAGCGGCGACGGCGGCCTGTTCGTGTGTGCGACGCGAGCCCATCTCGATCATCCGTCGACCGCCCGCTGCGCTCACCATGCGGGCTGCGGCCGAAGCGATCGCGCTGTCGTGGTTGAGGATCGAGAGAATCAAGGTTTCGAGGATGACGCACTCGGCGAACGTTCCGCGGACCGAGAGGATCGGTGAGCCGGGGAAGTAGAAGTCGCCCTCGCGGTAGCCGTCGATGTCACCGGAGAATCGATAGTTGCGCAGCCACTCGACGGTCGTGTCGTCGAGGAATCTCGCAACGATCGCCAGTTCCGGTTCACCGAACCGGAACTGCTCGAGTGCGTCGAGAAGGCGTTCGGTACCGGCGACGACGCCGTAGCGACGACCGTCTGGCAGCCGCCGTGCGAATACCTCGAAACTGCAGTTGCGGAAGGCAGATCCGTCGGCGAGAGCCGCCGAGAGCATGGTCAGTTCGTACTGATCGGTGAGCAGTGCGGTGCTGGCACCGGCGTCGCGGATGTCGGAAATTTGCGTAGGCACGCACACAACTCTATGCGCGAGACGACGTGGGTGGGTGTTGTCGCCTCTCGTCGCGCCGTACCCTGGATACATGGTTTTCGGCGGCGCGACCGTGTCCGGCACTTACTCGGCGAACGTAACGATGAGAGGCGCTACGGCTTCTTCTCCTCAAGCCACGCCCGAGCAGTCGGAGGCTGTTGCGACCATCGAAGCCGCAGATCGGCCCTGGGTGACCATCGTCTGGGACGACCCGGTCAATCTCATGCATTACGTGACTTACGTGTTCCAGAAGTTGTTCGGTTACAGCAAAGCCAAGGCCACCGACCTGATGATGCAGGTCCATTCGGAGGGCAAGGCCGTGGTCTCGAGCGGTTCGCGCGACAAGATGGAGGCCGATGTTCGTCGCCTCCACGCTGCCGGTCTCTGGGCCACGATGCAACGCGACGACACCTGAGAAAAGCCCTGAGAAAAGCACTTTTTCGACCGATTTGTTCGCCTAACTCGTAGACGGGAGTCCGACGCGTGCGGACGTGGAGTAGGAAGAGTTCACTCGGCGGAGTGAAGTTCAAGTCCGAGATGGACGGCCACGAGGCGGCGGTTCTGCGCTCGCTCGTGGAGTCGGTGGCCGGGCTTCTCGACGAGCGCGCGTCTTCGGCGCCGCAAGACGAGCTCGCCGCGCTGACGGGCCTTCGTACCGGAAATTCGGAGACACCCGACAATCCGGTGTTGGCGCGTTTGCTTCCCGACTTCCAGCGCACCGATCCGGACAAGGTCGCTCCGGACAGTGACGATCTCGACGACGCCGGCGCCAATGTCAACGGCGCGCTGCGCAGTTTGCACGAGCCCGAGATCATCGATGCCAAGCGTGAGTCCGCTCGCATGTTGTTGGCTTCGCTTCCGGAGGCCGGCGGCAAGGTCGTTCTCACGCAGGAACAGGCCGATGCGTGGCTGTCCTCGCTCAACGACGTCCGTCTCGCGCTCGGAACCAATCTCGGCATCGACGCCGACACCCCGGAGAGCCTCGAACCCGACGACCCGCGCGCCCCGCATCTCGACGTCTATCACTGGTTGACGTGGATGCAGGACTCCCTCGTCCAGGCGCTCATGCCATGACCACGACGCGGACCGGGCCCACTGATTCACTGACAGATGTCGCCGGCCTCGCTGTCGGTCATCACCACAAGCTCGACGAGGGAGCCACTCTCGGAAGCGGCGCAGCCACCGGCTGCACGGTCGTGCTCGCGTCGGCCGGTGTGGTTGCCGGAGTCGACGTCCGCGGCGGCGGTCCGGGTACCCGCGAGACCGACCTACTCGACCCGAGCCATTCGGTCCAGCAGGTCAATGCCGTGCTGTTGACCGGCGGTAGTGCCTACGGACTTGCCGCGGCCGATGGAGTGATGCGCTGGCTCGAGGAACACGATCGCGGGATCGCGATGGGTGCTCCTGGTCAGGTGGTACCGATCGTGCCCGGCGCCGTGATCTTCGATCTGCCGGTGGGGGACTGGACCGTTCGTCCGACCGGAGACTTCGGATTCCTCGCTGCCGACACCGCTTCGCGCGAATTCGCCACGGGCACGGTCGGCGCCGGGGTAGGTGCCAGAGCCGGAGCGCTCAAGGGTGGGGTGGGAACGGCCAGCGTCGTGATCGCCGACGGCCCGGCCGAGGGTACGACGGTCTCCGCGTTGATCGTGGCGAACCCGGTGGGTTCGGTCTTCGATCCCAGAACAGGCTTGCCGTGGGGCGTCGGCTCGGACGGGGCGGAGTCGTTCGGGCTCAGGCTTCCCGACGCGTCCGAACTCGCGGCGGCCAACGCCGTTGCAGCCAAGGGAACAGTCCTCAACACCACGATCGGTGTGGTCGCCACTGACGCCGCCTTGACAAAAGCCGGGTGCCGACGCGTCGCCGTCGCAGGGCATGACGGTCTGGCTCGTGCGATTCGGCCCGCGCATTCGCCACTCGACGGCGACACGATCTTTGCGCTCGCCACCGGCGATCACACTCCGAATTCGGAGATCGCAGTTCCGGCCGCTTTCCCGAACGATCTGCCGATACTCGACGCGGTGTGCGCGGCTTCGGCGCAGGTCGTCGAACGTGCGATCGTCACAGCGATTCTCGACGCCACGTCGGTAGCCGGAATCCCGAGCTACCGCGAGCTCTTTCCGTCGGCATTTCTCTAGGCAGCACTCCTGGAATCGGCGGTAATCTCGAATTGAGCCTGGTCGCGAGTGACCGAATCAGAAAACCGGATCGACCGTGGAGGACGCACACGATGACGATGGATTTCAACAATCCGGACTTCGGCACCCGGACGCCGGCACCGAAATCCGGTCCGCCCTCGGTGTGGAAGCAGTCGGCCGTGTTGGTGGGCGGCTTCGCGATCCTGCTCTACGTGATCGAGATCGTAGATGTCATCTCCGGTCAGAACGTCCAGAACGCCGGCGTCACCCCGCGCACGCTCGACGGCCTGTGGGGAATCCTGTTCGCCCCGGTCCTGCACGACGACTGGGCTCACCTGATTGCCAACACCATTCCGGTCCTGATCCTCGGGTTCCTCGTGCTGGTGTCGGGAATTGCGCGCGGACTCGCGGCGACCGGCATCATCTGGGTGATCGGCGGTGTCGGGACCTGGTTGTTCGCCGGCTCGAACTCGAATCACGTCGGTGCGTCCGTGCTGATCTTCGGCTGGGTCACCTACCTGCTGGTGCGCGGGTTCTTCACGCGGAGCTTCACACAGATCCTGATCGGCGTTGCCGTCTTCGTCGTGTACGGCGGAGTGCTGTGGGGCGTTCTCCCGAGCGATCCACGGGTTTCCTGGCAAGGACATCTGTTCGGAGCGATCGGCGGCGTGGTGGCCGCCTGGGCGCTGACGTCGAGGGAGAGGGCCAAGCGCGCAGGGTCGGCGCCGGCCGTCCGACCACCGAGTTTCTGAACGGACGTGGGTCACACCCTCGCTGCGGTGTGACTTCGACGCGCCAAAACCACCAAGAGCTTTTTTCCAGACGGGTAGACGTGGCAGCATGACCGGTATGCGCATGACCGTCCTGGGGTGTTCCGGCAGCGTCACGGGTCCGGATTCACCGGCTTCGGGATACCTGCTCACGGCACCGGGAACTCCGCCGCTCGTGATCGACTTCGGCCCGGGAGTTCTTGGGGCGTTGCAGCGATACGCCGATCCGGGCGAGGTGACGATCCTGCTTTCGCACCTTCATGCGGACCACTGTCTCGACATGCCCGGCCTGCTCGTCTGGCGTCGCTATCACCCCAACCCGCCGGTCGGGCGGGCTCTGGTTTACGGCCCCACCGACACGGCCTGCCGCATCGGAGTGTCCTCCGCCGAGTGCGCCGGCGAGATGGATGACATCTCCGACACCATCGACGTCCGGCTCTGGGCCGAGAACGAGCCGGTGACGTTCGGAGAACTGAGCGTCGTCGCCCGTCGGATGAATCATCCACCCGAGGCTTACGGTTTCCGGATCACCGGCGCCGACGGCCGCGTGCTCGTCTACACCGGTGACACGGGTATGTGCGACAACGTCGTCGAACTCGCCCGTGGAGCGGACGTGTTGCTCTCCGAAGCTTCGTGGACCGACAGTCCGGATCGCCCCGAGGGAGTTCACCTCTCCGGTAAGGAAGCCGGCCGTGTGGCTGCCCTCGCCGGCGTCAAGGAACTTCTCCTCACGCACATCCCGCCGTGGACCTCCCGCGAAGACGTGATCGCCGAAGCGAAATCCGAATTCTCCGGACCGGTCCATGCCGTCTCCGCCGGAAGCGTCTACGACATCTGATTCCCCTCACATTCGATGCAGTGCCGACCGGGCGACCGCTAGGCTCACGAAGGTGACTACACGAGAAGACGGTAGGGCGGACGACGAGCTCCGCACGGTCAAGATCACCCGCGGGTTCACCAGTCATCCGGCCGGATCCGTTCTGGTCGAGTTCGGGAACACTCGCGTCATGTGCACGGCCAGCGTCGAAGAGGGTGTACCCCGCTGGCGCAAGGGCTCCGGCTTGGGTTGGCTGACAGCCGAATACGCGATGCTTCCCGCCGCCACGCACACGCGCAGTGGCCGCGAATCGGTCAAGGGCAAGGTCGGCGGCCGTACGCAGGAGATCAGTCGACTCATCGGCCGATCACTTCGGGCCTGCATCGATCTCGCTGCGATCGGCGAGAACACCATCGCCCTGGACTGTGATGTCCTCCAGGCCGACGGCGGCACCCGCACCGCGGCAGTGACGGGGGCGTACGTGGCCCTGGTCGACGCCGTGACGTACCTGCGCGCAGCCGACCTGCTCTCCGACCCTCAGCCCATCTCGTGTGGCATAGCGGCCGTCAGCGTCGGCGTCGTGGACGGACGAGTGCGCCTCGATCTTCCGTACGAAGAGGATTCGCGCGCCGAGGTCGACATGAATGTCGTGGCCACCGATACCGGCACGCTGGTGGAAATCCAGGGAACCGGTGAGGGCGCCACGTTCCCACGCTCGACGCTGGACAAGCTGCTCGACTCCGCTCTGGCTGGTTGTGAGCAACTCTTCGAGATCCAGCGTCAAGCGTTGGCCGAGCCGTATCCCGGGGTGCTACCCGAACCGAAGAATCCGGAACCCAAAAAGAAGTTCGGTGCGTGAGCTGTGAGCGTACGAGTACTGGTTGCCAGCCGAAATGCCAAGAAACTGAAGGAACTTCACCGGGTGCTCGACGCCGCTGGAGTGAACGGAATCGAACTGGTCGGGCTCGACGAGGTGCCGCCGTTCCCCGAGGCTCCCGAGACCGGGGCGACGTTCGAGGAGAATGCACTCGCCAAGGCGCGTGACGGCGCGGCGGCAACCGGAATGCCTTGCATCGCAGATGATTCCGGTGTCGAGGTCGATGCACTCAACGGTATGCCCGGCGTGCTGTCTGCGCGATGGTCGGGCACTCACGGAAACGACGGCGCCAACACGGCGCTTGTCCTGGCTCAGCTGGGAGACGTGCCAGACGAGCGGCGCGGCGCGGCATTCGTCTCCGCCTGTGCACTGGTGATCCCCGGCGGCGACGAGACTGTCGTGCGCGGCGAATGGCGCGGGGTGATCGGCCGAGAACCAGCCGGCGACGGGGGCTTCGGATACGACCCCATCTTCCGTCCGGACGGCGACACCCGCTCTGCCGCAGAACTCACCCCGGCCGAGAAGGATGCGGCGTCACATCGAGGGCGCGCGCTCGTGCAGCTCGTTCCGGCGCTGGCGGCACTGGCCGGCTGAACCGAATCCGAAAAGTAGAGCCCTGAACGCGTCTGCGTTCAGGGCTCTACTTTTCGAAACTCTCAGAGCTGATAAGCCTGCTTCACCTGGGCAGTCCGCTTGTGCTCGAACACGAACGACAGGAACGGGATCGTGCCGGCGAGCGCGGTGGCAACCGTCGTACCGGGCTTCCACCGGGCCTTGATCGCCAAGTCGATCGTGAACACGAGATAGAGCATGTAGAACAGGCCGTGGATCTGGCCGATGTAGAACAACCACGACGGTGCGTCCGCCGAATTGTCGAGAATCAGGTACTTGTAGACCATCTCACCGGTCAGGAACAGCAGCCAGAGGCCGGTGATCCAGGCGAGAACGCGGTATCGGACGAGCGCCGACGCAACCTTCTTCTGCTTTTCTGCGTTGACTGCGGGGGTAGCGATGCTCGCTTCCGAACCGGTACTCACGTCGTGCTCCTATCGGACTCGCGAGCGGCGAGCTGCGCAAGGTAGTCGTTGTATTCCAGCATTTGGCGGGCTTCAGGGTCGTCGACGTCGAGGTTCACATCGTCGAACTCGGCCTGCGGGCGTTGCGGCAAGAGGTCGGCGGGAATCTCACGCGGCTCCGCGGCGGCTTCCTCGGCTTCGGCCTCTTCGGGGTCCACGTCTTCGAGCTGAACGAACTTGCGATACGCGTACACGACAAACGCCGCGAACAGCGGCCACTGGAACGCGTACCCGAGATTCTGTCCGGTGCCTCCGACGGCTTCGAAGCGCTCCCACTGCCACCAGCCGAGCGAGAGGCAGCCGGCAGCTGACACGATGACCAGCAGAATCAGCGCAGGTCGGCGTTTAGTAGCGTTCTTGGACACACTAAGACGGTACCTGAGAGCTATAGTGCCTCGCCCTGCGATCTCCGACACGGTGTCGTAGAGGCCGTGCCACGGCGTGTCGTAGAAGCCGTGCCACGGCGTGTCGCAGAAGCAGCATGTGCGCTATGCCCATCCAACACCGCACCGCCAGGCACTGAACACATTCACCCAGCTGTGCTGCATCGATAACCTCGGGCGTATCCGAAAGCAGGGGAGTGTTTCATGCACATCAGAGTGATTCGCCCGGTCATCGACACCACACTGACTCCGGCGGTGACAGACGAGGTGGAGCACTGGGCGGCGCCCGGCACGACGGTCGATGTCGTGTCACTGCTCTCTGGCACGGCGAGCATCGAGTCCGAGTACGACGAGGCACTGGCCGGCCCCGGGATCGTGCAGCGGGTCGAAGAGGCGGCAGTCGACGGCGTCGACGGTGTATTCATCACGTGTTTCGCCGATCCCGGAGTGCATGCCGCCCGAGAGATCATCGACGCACCGGTGGTCGGCGGCTTCGAGCCGTCATTTCTGACAGCGATGAGTCTGGGCGATCGCGTCGGTGTCGTGACCATCCTGCCGAACGTCGTGCCGATGCTCCGATCGCTCACTCGGCGGTATGGGCTCGATAGTCGGCTGGGCAGTATTCGAGTCGTGGACATGCCGGTGCTGGGCCTCACCGATCGGGAGGAACTGATTGATCGACTGGCCGCTCAGGCGTCTGCGGCAGTGCAGAACGGCGAGGCCGATTCCGTCGTTCTCGGTTGCACCGGGATGCTCGGTGTGACCAGTGCAGTCCGAGACAGGCTGCATGGCAAAGGGATTCACGTTCCGGTTGTGGATCCGACGGCGTCGGCGATCACGTGGTTGGAGAGCTCGGTCCGTCTGGGGCTGACGCCGAGCCGGACGACGTACATGACCCCGCCGGTCAAGGCTCGAAAGCGCTGAGCCTGATCTAGAACCGAAAAAGCCCCGCCGGATCTGATCCGGCGGGGCTTTTTCGTTGTGCGCGAGGGGGGACTTGAACCCCCACGTCCTGAGACACTGGAACCTAAATCCAGCGCGTCTGCCAATTCCGCCACTCGCGCGCGGAATTCAAAGGATACGCGAGTGGAATCGCTCGCGGGCACACCACCCTGGTCGGGATGCGCCCGCCCGCTCTCAGGCCGTTTCGGCGAGTGGATCCGCTGCGGGCGGCATGGTGGATTTCTTCGATCGGCGAGGTTGCTCGGCCGTGCGTTGATACCGCCACGCAGCGTGGGTGAGTGTTGGAACATCGACATCGAGATGTTCGGCAACCGCAACTAGCAACTCGGCTGCGTCGGTGCTCGACAACAATTCCTCGCTACTGCTTGCTTCGGTGGCGAACCGTGCAAGTAGATCTATCGAAGTTGCCGTCAACTTCCCGGACAGGAACACCAGCGTCTCGAAGGTCCTGGGGCCCAGGCCTGGAACGGAGACGACTGCCGAACGGAGGCCTTCGGTGTCCTCGACGTCGGCACCGCACCGGCAACCGGCATCGACGAGCGCTTTGGCCGCACGAGCCGCACCCTCGGCTTTGGTGAAGTAGTTGCCCGGCACGCGCTGGCGATTGCCGAGAATCGTTGCGAGCTCGTCGCCACGGTCGGTGAAGGCGGCGAGAGCGGACAAGCTGTCGAGGCGATCGCCTGCGGCCACCGAGCGGTGTGTGCGCCAACGGTCGACGACGGCGCGGACGCCGGTCTTCGGTGTTCCGTAGGCGGCGCGCGACGAGAAGATCGCGTCGAGAAGGGCGGCTTCGGACTCGCGCGGCCATCCCTGATTCCAATGCGGCCACGCCTCGCGCGGAAGCTCGGCGCCGATGAATTCGGCCGCTCTGACTACGTCTGTGTCTTTCATGATTTCTCCCCCCGAGAAGTCGTCCGGTGTGGACGCGCTGAACGTAGCGAGGGGGTCCGACAGATTGTGGCCCGGAACGCACGGGATCGACCGTCCGTCAAGGAGGTCACGAATTGGTAACAATAAATATGAGGGGTTCCTCAGGTTTCTGAAAATCCCGGTAACAGTCCCAGGCAGGGCGTTCGCGACCTACTCGCGAGTCACTTTCTCGAAGTCTCGTGAGGAAGATCACGGCCCTGAAAGTCCAGATTTCCAGGGTGCCGACAAACGTGAGGAAATCCTCATGATTCTGTGTAAACCTTGTCTTGCACGAACGCCCTGACTCCGTCGATTCTCTCGACGAATTCGCGAGCACTTCAGCCGGGCAGCACACCGCAAATCCCACCTCGCCGCAGAGGTGACCAGGAGAGGACGTACGCGTGACGATCGATGACACGACACCTACAGGAAACGGACGCGACTCGAAGGGTGGACGCCGTTTCGGCGTCGATGGGGGACAGTCCCGCACGACCAGCAAAGGTGCCCTCGTCGATTCGCTGAACAACGGCGTTTCCTACGCAATCGCTTTCGGTGGACAGGGCGCTCCCTGGCTCACCTCGCTCGAGGAGCTCAGCCGTGACAACGGCCTGGAGCCCGTTCTGACCGATCTGGTCAATGACGCAGCAGCACGCCTCGCGCCCGTCGCACAGGATCTCCTCGTGGTTCGCCCGGTCGGATTCGATCCGATCGCGTGGATGCTCGAAGCCGAGATCGTCGACGAAGAAGAAGGTGAGAAGTCGGCCGGGCCTTCCGCTGCCGCGCTCACCGCAGCTCCGGTGTCACTCCCCGGCGTCTTCCTCACGCAGCTTGCGGCGTTGCGTGCACTCTCCGCTCAGGGTCTGGATGTAGCCGGTAACCCGCCTGCTGCCGTCATCGGCCACTCGCAGGGCCTGCTGGCCACCGCTGCCGTAGCCGCGCAGGGCAACGACGACGGTGAACTCCTCGCCGTCGCACAGCTCGTCGGTGCTGCTGCCAGCTTGGTCGGCCGTCGCCGCGGCGTCATCGCCGGCGCCTCCGCGAAGCCGATGGTTGCGGTCTCGGGCGTCGATCCCGAGCGTCTCGCCGCCATCGTCGCCGAGCTTGCCGAGGGTGTTGCCCCCGAACGCGCGGCTGTTCTCGCCATTCGCAACGGCCGTCGCCGCGTCGTTCTCGCCGGACCGCCCGCTCAGCTGGCACGCGTGCAAGAGCGTTGCGAGCAGATCGAAGCCGAAGAAGCTCGCGAGCGAGAGGGCAAGAAGCGTGGCGGTTCCGTCTTCGCTCCGTCCTTCGATCCGCTCGACACCGAAATCGGCTTCCATCACCCAGCATTGGCCGAGGCCGTCGAACTTGTCGGCAGCTGGGCAACCCGTTGCGGACTCGATGCCGACCGTGCGCGTGAACTTGCACAGGGTGTCCTCGTCGATCCGGTCGACTGGGTCGAGGCCGTCGACGGCGCAATCTCCGCCGGCGCCAAGTGGATTCTCGATCTCGGGCCCAGCGATCAGCTGACCCGTATGACGTCCTCTTCGCTGCGTGGGCAGGGCATCGGCATCATCGCCGCCGCCACCCGCGGCGGACACCGCAATCTGCTCACCCCCGGTGCTGCGCCTGAGGTCTCACGTTCGTGGAGCGAATTCGCGCCGAAGCCTGTTTCGCTTCCCAGTGGCCGCATCGGCGTCGAGACAGCGTTCACGAAGCTGACCGGTCGTTCACCCATCCTGCTCGCAGGCATGACGCCGACGACGGTCGACGCCAAGATCGTTGCCGCGGCAGCCAATGCCGGTCACTGGGCTGAGCTCGCCGGTGGCGGACAGGTCACCGAGGAAATCTTCGAAGACCGTGTCGCAGAGCTGAAGATGCTGCTCGAGCCGGGCCGCGCGGTCCAGTTCAACTCCCTGTTCCTCGACCCTTACCTGTGGAAGCTGCAGCTCGGTGGCAAGCGCCTGGTGCAGCGTGCCCGTACTGCCGGCGCTCCCATCGACGGCGTCATCGTCACCGCCGGTATCCCGGAACTCGAAGAGGCCGTTGCCCTCATCGACGAGCTGTCCGAGATCGGCATCACCAACATCGCGTTCAAGCCCGGCACCGTGGCGCAGATCCGCTCCGTGATCCGCATCGCCAACGAGGTTCCGAACTTCCCGGTCATCGTCCACATCGAAGGCGGCCGCGCCGGCGGACACCACTCGTGGGAAGACCTCGACGACCTGCTCCTCGACACGTACGCCGAGCTGCGTACACGTCCGAACTTGGTCATCTGCGTCGGCGGCGGCATCGGAACACCCGAGCGCGCAGCCGATTACCTCACCGGTCGCTGGTCTGCCGCAGCCGGTTTCCCGGCCATGCCCGTCGACGGCATCCTGGTCGGCACGGCAGCCATGGCGACTCTCGAGGCCACCACCTCTCCCGAGGTCAAGCAGCTCCTCGTCGACACGCCCGGAACACCGGATTGGGTCGGTGCCGGTACCGCCGAAGGCGGAATGGCCTCTGGCCGTAGCCAGCTCGGTGCCGACATTCACGAGATCGACAACGCGGCTTCGCGCACCGGACGCCTCCTCGACGAGGTTGCCGGCGATTCCGAGGCAGTGGCAGAGCGCCGCGACGAGATCATCGCCGCCCTCGACGTCACCGCCAAGCCGTACTTCGGCGACGTCGAGACCATGACGTACGCACAGTGGCTGCGCCGCTACCTCGAGCTGACCGTCGGTATCGACGCGGCGAAGGAATTCGATTGCGGCGCAGATCTTCAGGACGCCATCGTCGAGGCGACTTCGAGCCCGTGGCTCGACATCACCTGGCGTGCTCGCTTCGGCGAGATGCTCCAGCGCACCGAGGCGCGTCTGCACCCGGTCGACCGTGGCCCGATCCCCACACTGTTCGGCGACGCCGAGACTCTCGAGCGCCCCGAGGCTGCGATCTGCGCACTGCAGGCGTCGTACCCGGACTACTCGACGACGGTTCTGCATCCCGCAGACGTCTCGTTCTTCACCTCGTTGTGCAAGACGCCGGGCAAGCCGGTCAACTTCGTTCCCGTCGTCGACGGTGACGTTCGCCGTTGGTGGCGCAGCGACTCCCTGTGGCAGGCACACGATCCCCGCTACACCGCCGATCAGGTTTGTGTCATCCCCGGCACCGTCGCCGTCGCGGGCATCACCCGTGTCGACGAGCCGGTCGGTGACCTGCTCGATCGCTTCGAGAAGGCGACCTACGACGAATTGGTTGCTGCCGGAGCCGCTCCGGTTGCACTCGCGAGCCGTCGCCACCAGGATTCCGCACCCGGACTTCTCGACGCCGTCCTCTCCGCTCCCGACCTCCAGTGGGCCGGCCGCCTGACCCAGAACCCTGTCCGTCGCCTCGGCGACCTCGACGAGTGGAACGCAGAGTCTGCCGACAAGGCAGTTCACGGCACCACGGGGTCCAGCTTGACCGTCGTCGATTCCTCGCGCGTGCTGCTCTCGGTTCCGTTGGTGGCAGACAAGTCGGTCGACATCACGATCACCATCCCCGAGTCCGTCGTAGACGGCGGCGCTCCGGTTGTCACCGAGGCAGACGCCGAGGGTGCGATGTCCGCGCTGCTGTCAGTTGCTGCCGGACAGGAACTTCCGACAGTCAAGAACGGAAAGGCCCGCCTCAACGTCGCGTGGGTTCCCGATCGCATCGCCGATCACGCCGGTGTCACCGGTTCCGGCCTGCCCACCACGCTCAGTGTCAGCGGCAAGGCTGTTCCGGACGTCGTCGTCGGAGCATGCTGGCCTGCAGTGTTCGCAGTCCTCGGCGCAGCCAAGCTCGACAGTCTTTCCGTTATCGAAGGCATGCTCGACCTGGTCCACCTCGACCACACCGTCGACTTCGTCGGTGAACTTCCCTCCGAGACAAGCATTCTCGTGGTCAATGCCGAGGTCGCCTCGGTTCTCGACACCGACCTCGGTCGCGTCGTCGAGGTCAAGGTCGAGGTCGGTGCCATGCTCGGCGAGGGCCTCGACGCCCCCGCAGTCGTCACCATGACCGAGCGTTTCGCGATCCGCGGACGCACCGGCGCTGGCGAACTCGCCGACCCGGCTCGCGCCGGTGGATCGATCAGCGATGCGGCTGTCGACACCTCGCGTCGTCGTCGCCGTGACGCGAAGATCCTCGCGCCGGTCAGCATGGGCGCGTTCGCTCAGGTTTCCGGTGACCACAACCCGATTCACACCTCCGACAACGCCGCTCTGCTGGCCGGCCTCGGAACCCCGATCGTGCACGGCATGTGGCTCTCCGCCGCAGCGCAGCAGGTAGTCACCGCAGTCGACCCGGCCGAGACCCGCGTCCCGCCGCGCCGCCTGACCGCCTGGACCGCCCGCTTCCTCGGGATGGTTCGCCCCGGCGCCGAGATCGACGTCCGCGTCGACCGTGTCGGCATCGACCAGGGCGCAGAAATCGTCGAGGTCGGCTGCCGCATCGACGGCGAACTGGTGATGGTCGCCACCGGCCGCACTGCCGCACCGAAGACCGTCTACGCCTTCCCCGGCCAGGGCATCCAGCGCCCGGGCATGGGCCTCGACGCTCGTGCACGCTCCAAGGCCGCCCGCGACGTCTGGGAGCGTGCGGACAAGCACACCCGCAAGGCGCTCGGATTCTCGATTCTCGCTGTCGTGCGCGACAACCCGGTGACCGTCAAGGCGCGCGGTGTCGAGCACAAGCATCCTGACGGTGTCCTGCACCTGACTCAGTTCACCCAGGTGGCCATGGCCGTTCTCGGTGTTGCCCAAGTTGCCGAGCTGCGCGAATCCGGAACATTCATCGAGGATTCCCTTCTGGCCGGTCACTCGGTCGGTGAGTACAACGCACTCGCTGCTGTCGCCGAGGTTTTCCCGCTCGAAGCACTTCTCGAGGTCGTCTTCCAGCGTGGCTCCGCCATGCACCAGCTCGTTCCCCGTGACGAAGCCGGTCGCTCCGACTACCGCATGGCTGCTATTCGCCCGTCGCAGATCGGTGTTTCCGACGACGACGTGCAGGGCTTCGTCGCCGGTGTCGCCGAGACCTCCGGTGAGTTCCTCGAAATCGTCAACCTGAACCTGCGCGGCAGCCAGTACGCCATCGCCGGTTCGGTAGCCGGTCTCGACGCACTCGAGGTCGAAATCGATCGTCGCCGAGCAGAATTCGGTGGCAAGCGGGCATACATCCAGGTTCCCGGCATCGACGTGCCGTTCCACTCCACCGTCCTTCGTGGCGGCGTGGCGGACTTCCGCGTGTGCCTGCAGGACTTGCTCCCGCACGACATCGATCCGGACATCCTGATCGGCCGCTACATCCCGAACCTGGTTCCGAAGCCGTTCTCGCTGCGTCGTGACTTCGTTCAGGAAATCGCCGACCTGGTGCCGTCCGAGCCGCTGCAGGAAGTCCTTGCAGATTTCGACAGCTACGCAACGCGCACTCACGAGTTGTCCCGCATCATCCTGATCGAGCTGCTGGCTTGGCAGTTCGCCAGCCCGGTCCGCTGGATCGAGACGCAGGACCTGCTCTTCGGTGACGAGTCCGAAGGTGGACTCGGGGTCGAACGCTTCGTCGAGATCGGTCTCGGCGCTGCCCCGACCGTTGCGAACCTCGCGTCGCAGACCCTCAAGCTGCCGGGCCGCTTCGGCTACCCGGTCGAGGTTCTCAACGTCGAGCGCGAAGCTGCGATCGTCTACGGCACCGACGTCGACCCCGCCGTCGATGACGACGACGAGATCGAAGCGCCTGCTGCGCAGGCTGCACCGGTTGCCGCGGCCGCTGCTCCGGTTGCAGCTGCTGCGCCGGCTGCACCCTCGGGTGGACCGCGTCCGGACGACCTCACCTTCAAGGCGCCCGACGCCACGAAGGTCCTGATCAGCCTGTGGACCAAGCTCCGTCCCGATCAGGTCGGCCCCGCCGACACGATCGAGGCACTGTGCGACGGCGTCTCCTCGCGTCGTAACCAGCTTCTGGTCGACCTCGGCTCCGAGCTGTCCCTCGGCGCCATCGACGGTGCCGCGGATGCCGACATGGGCTCCTTGGGAGCAACCGTCGACAAGCTCGCCCGTACGTACAAGCCGTTCGGACCGGTGCTCTCCGATTCGATCAACGATCACCTGCGCAAGGTCTTCGGCCCCTCGGGCAAGCGTCCCGGCTACATCGCCGACCGCGTCAAGAAGGTCTGGGAACTGGGCGACGGCTGGGCGCACCACGTCACCGCAGCAGTGGCTCTCGGCACCCGTGACGGCGCCAGCATCCGCGGCGGCGACCTCGGTGGCCTGAGCTCCGGCGCACTGGCCGACGCCGCAGCGGTCGACGCAGTCATCGACAGCGCAGTTGCCTCGGTGGGCTCTGCACGCGGAGTCAGTGTCTCGTTGCCGGCCACCGGCGGCGGAAGCGGCGGAACCGTCGACGCAGCCGCCCTGGGTGAGTTCACCGAGAACATCACCGGGCGCAACGGCGTTCTGGCCTCGGCTGCACGCCTGGTGCTCGAGCAGCTCGGACTGAACGAAGAAGCGGCAGTCGCGACGGTCGAGGACACCGAACTGGTCGACCTGGTCTCGGCTGAACTCGGCTCCGACTGGCCGCGTCTGGTTGCTCCGGCATTCGACGCACAGAAGGCCGTGCTGCTCGACGACCGTTGGGCAAGTGCGCGTGAGGATCTCGCTCGTATTTGGCTCGGTGACACCGCGTTGTCGGTCGAGAACTTCATCGGTGCCGGTTCCACCGTCGCCGCACAGGCCAAGTGGTGGGCCACCCGTGCAACCGACGAGGACCGCACGGCGCTCGCCGAGGTCTACACCCGCATCGTTGATGCAGCCGTGACGACAGAATCCGACGCACCCGAGTGGGCAGGCGAGGTCGCAGTAGTGACCGGCGCCAGCAAGGGTTCCATCGCGGCAGCGGTCACGGGCAAGCTCCTTGCCGGTGGCGCAACGGTATTCGTGACCACCTCACGACTCGACGGTCAGCGTCTCGGCTTCTACCGCGACCTGTACCGCGAGAACGCTCGCGCCGGTGCAGCCCTCTGGGTGGTTCCCGCGAACATGGCGTCGTACACCGACGTCGACGCACTGATCGACTGGATCGGCAACGAGGCCACCGAGAACGCAGGCGGCGCAAAGAAGCTCATCAAGCCGGCCATGACGCCGACGATGCTCTTCCCGTTCGCAGCTCCGCGTGTCGGCGGCGAACTCTCCGACGCCGGCGCTCGCGCCGAAATGGAAATGCGCGTGCTGCTCTGGTCGGTGGAGCGCCTCATCGGCGGTCTGTCGAAGATCGGTTACGACAGCGATGTCGACACGCACCTGCACGTAGTGCTGCCCGGTTCGCCGAACCGCGGAACGTTCGGCGGCGACGGTGCTTACGGTGAGGCCAAGGCTTCGCTGATCGCCGTGATCAACCGCTGGAAGGCCGAGCGGAACTGGGCCGAGCGGGTCACGTTGGCACACGCGGTCATCGGTTGGGTTCGCGGAACCGGACTCATGGGTCACAACGATCCGATCGTCGACGCGGTCGAAGCTGCGGGCGTCCGCACCTGGTCCACCCAGGAGATGGCGACCCAACTGCTGAAGACGGCAACCCGCGAGTCGCGGCGCGCTGCAGCAGAGGCTCCGCTCGAGGTCGACCTGACCGGCGGACTGTCCGAGGCCAACCTGGATCTGGGTGCTTTGGCCAAGGAAGCTGCCGAGGTTGCCGAGATCGCCGAGGCTGTCGACGAAGCAGTGGACGAGTCCAGCATCCTGGCGCTGCCCACGCCGGCTCGCATCGACGACTCGGTCAAGGCTCCGAGCTGGCCCGAACTGGACGTCACCCCCGCGGACCTCGTGGTCATCGTGGGTGCCGGAGAGCTCGGACCCTACGGTTCCTCGCGTACCCGCTTCGAGATGGAGGTCGACGAGCAGCTCTCTGCCGCAGGCGTTCTCGAATTGGCGTGGAACACCGGACTCATCGTCTGGGAGAACGACCCCAAGCCGGGCTGGTACGACGTCGAATCCGGTGACCTGGTACCCGAGGCGGAAATCGCCGACAAGTACCACGACGCAGTCGTCGAGCGTTGCGGCATCCGTCGCTACGTCGACGAGGGCGCGATGATCGACAACACCGCTCCGCTGCTCACCTCCGTGTTCCTGGACAAGGATCTGAGCTTCGTGGTCGGCAGTGAGGCAGAGGCTCAGGCCTTCGTCGAATCCGATCCGGAGAACACGACGGCGACGGTTTCCGCCGAGTCCGGAGACTGGACAGTCACTCGCCGCGCAGGCACCGAGATCCGCGTCCCGCGCAAGATGAAGCTGACTCGTAGTGTCGGCGGCCAGATCCCGACCAACTTCGACGTCACCAAGTGGGGCATCCCCGCCGACATGGCAGATTCGGTCGACCGCGTCGGACTCTGGAACATCGTCGCAACGGTGGACGCCTTCCTCACCGGCGGCTTCACTCCGAGCGAACTGCTCCGCTGGGTACACCCGAGCCTGGTCGCCAACACACAGGGCACCGGCATGGGCGGCATGACCTCCATGCGAAGCCTGTACATCGACACGCTGCTCGGCGAGAACCGTCCGAACGACATCCTGCAGGAAGCGCTGCCGAACGTCATTGCAGCGCACGTCGTTCAGTCGTACGTCGGCGGTTACGGCGCGATGGTTCACCCCGTCGCCGCCTGCGCCACGGCAGCGGTATCCGTCGAAGAAGGCGTCGACAAGATCCGACTCGGCAAGGCGCAGTTGGTTGTTGCCGGCGGGTTCGACGATCTGAGCACGGAAGGCATCATCGGCTTCGGTGACATGTCGGCAACTGCCAAGACCGAGGACATGCACGCCAAGGGCATCGAGGATCGCCGCTTCTCGCGGGCCAACGATCGTCGCCGCGGCGGATTCGTCGAGTCGGCCGGTGGCGGAACGATTCTCCTCGCTCGCGGAGACCTGGCACTCGAGATGGGCCTGCCCGTCCTCGGTGTGGTCGCCTGGGCCGGATCGTTCGCCGACGGTGTCCACACCTCGATCCCGGCACCGGGACTCGGAGCACTGGGCGCCGGACGTGGGGGAGCGGATTCGCAGCTCGCACTCTCGCTCAACGCTCTCGGCGTGAGCGCCGACGACATCGCCGTGATCTCCAAGCACGACACCTCCACTGCCGCCAACGATCCGAACGAGGCAGAGCTGCACGAGCGCCTCGCCGGGGCATTGGGACGCAGTGAAGGTGCGCCGATGTTCGTGGTATCGCAGAAGAGCCTGACCGGTCACGCCAAGGGTGGTGCCGCAGCCTTCCAGCTGATCGGGCTCTGCCAGGTACTGAGCCAGGGCATCGTCCCGCCGAACCGCAGCCTCGACTGCGTCGACGACAAGATGGCCGAGTTCGAGCACCTCGTGTGGGCACGTCAGCCGCTCAAGTTCGGTGATCAGCTTCCGCTGCGTGCCGGCCTGCTGACCAGCCTCGGCTTCGGTCACGTCTCCGGCCTGATCGCAGTCGTGCACCCGCAGGCATTCGTCGAGTCGGTTCCGGCCGACAAGCGCGCCGACTATGTTGCTGCGGCGCAGCAGCGGACGATCGACGGTCAGCGCCGCCTCGCCAAGGCGATGTGCGGTGGCGACAGCCTCTACGAGCGCCCGGCGGATCGTCGCCTCGGTGCCGACGGAACGCCGGCCAAGGCGTCGCGTCAGCTCGAAGCGGACATGCTGCTGAGCGAGGACGCACGACTCGGCGCAGATCTGGTGTACCGCTCGAATTTGCCCGGCTGCAAGTAATAATCACGGTATGGGAGTTCTGGGTATCGGCTTCGACCTCGTGACGGTGTCGGAGTTCGCCGAGCAATTGAACAGGCCGGGAACGGCAATGCTCGACAACTTCACACCGGGCGAGCGTCGAGACGCCGCTACCCGGAGCTCCGAACCGGCACGACATTTCGCCGCCCGGTGGGCAGCGAAGGAAGCAGTGATCAAGGCATGGTCAACTGCTCTCTTCGCCAGCCCGCCGGTGCTGGGGGAGATGATCCACAATCAGATCGAGGTCGTCTCGGACGCCTGGGGTCGCCCGGGCATACGGCTTCGCGGTGACGTGGCCAAACAACTCACCGGAGTGAAGATTCATATCTCGCTCACCCACGACGGGGACATGGCGGGCGCTTTCGCGGTCATCGAATCCGACCCGGAGTAACACTGCCCGACACGAAAGAGCCGGTCTCCCAAGGGGAGACCGGCTCTTTGTCGTTCGACTAGTCCTTCGTGCGGGATTCCTTCTCGGCGACGAGGAGATACGCGATCATCAACCTTTTCAGTTCGGCGACGGCGTCGGCATGCGACTGACCGTCCTGAACCGAGAAATTCAGCATCGAATACACCACGTGGACAAGAACTTCCGCCATCATCAGGCGGCGATCTCGCCGCGTACGCGGCGTCAACGGACCGAGCATTTTCGCTACGGTCTCGGCGAACTGCTTTTCGTGAATGACTCCGGTGGCCCGCGTGGACGGCGTCGACTGCATCGCCAGCCAGACCTCGCGGCGCGACGGATCGGACGTCCACAGTCCGGCCATGTGATCGACGAAACTGTTCAGGAACCGCAACCAGTCGAGCGAGGGTACTTCGCCGCCAAATTGCGCAAGCTCGTGCTGGACCCCGACGAGGTCCTGACGGTTCAATTCGCACACGATGACGTACTTGTTCGCGAAGAATTGGTAGAGCGTCCCGATCGGGACGTCAGCACGTGCCGCGACCTCTTCGCAGGTGAACGATTCGAAACCGACATCGGTGAGGAGTTCCCGTGACGCCGCCAGGAGTGCGTCGAATTTACGCTGGCTGCGCTCTTGCGTCGGACGCTTGCGCGGCAGCAGTTCCTGCGGTTCTTCGAGGCTCTGGGGATTCTCCAGTGCTGGGTCGACTCGTCGCCGCGCGCGGTTACGAGTCGTGGGCTGCACGTCTTCCAGGCTATCGGTGTTTTCTGTCGAATTTGGGACTTGTGCATTATCCGGTGTCATCGGCCACCTACTTCGGCGGTCGTGATCGGTCGAAACGCACCGCGCAGGTGCGCGCACATGAGTCCCGATGCTGTTGCCACACCTCGATACTAGGTGACCACCTGTCCAGTAGCTGAAGAGGTTGCTGCGCGGTGTGGCGCAACGGCGATCCTGCCGACTCCCTACGCCCGATTCGGGCACACTGAGATTCTTCGGGCACACCGAGGTTCGATGCCGAGGAGAGGGAGACGATGACGGAAGAACTGCGAACCGCGGTACGTGAACTCATGCCGCGTGCCCATGAGGATCTGAGTGCACTTGTGGCGATGAAGTCCGTCGCAGATGCAAGGCAATACCCGCCGGAAGAATGCGCGGCCGCGGCACATTGGGTCCTGGAGGCATTCCGCGATCAGGGTTTCGCCGATATCGAGGCGATCGAGACCTCCGACGGCTCGGCCGCCGTCGTCGGTCGTCGACCAGGTCCAGGCGGTGCTCCGACGGTTCTGCTGTACTGCCACTACGACGTTCAGCCGCCGGGAAACGAAGAGCTCTGGGGCTCGCCGCCTTTCACACTAACCGAGCGGGGTGGACGGTGGTACGGACGCGGCGCTTCGGACTGCAAGGGCAACGTCGTCATGCATCTGACAGCTCTGCGAGCGCTCACCGCTGCCGGTGTGGATCCGAGCGCCCATCTGACGATCGTCGCCGAAGGATCCGAGGAGATGGGCACTGGCGGTCTCGAGGATCTGGTGCGAGAGCGGCCCGAACTTTTTGCGGCCGACATGATCCTGATCGCCGATACCGGCAACACCGAGGTGGGGGAGCCGACGATCACGACATCACTGCGCGGGATCGCCAACGTGGTGGTCCACGTGTCGACGCTCGAGGGTGAGATTCACTCCGGTGTCTTCGGTGGACCGGCACCCGATGCGATCACCGCGCTGGTGCACATTCTCTCGACGCTGCACGACGGCGCCGGAAACACCACTGTCGAAGGCTTGACCAACGACCAGGAGTGGGCGGGAGTCAGTTACGACGGCGATCAGTTCCGCTCCGACGCCGGGGTACTCGGAGGGGTACAGCTGACTGGTTCCGGTTCGGTCGCCGAGCAGGTGTGGGCTCGTCCGGCGCTGACCATCCTGGGTATCGACTGCCCGCCGGTCGTGGGTTCTGCGGCGGCAATCACGCCCCGTGCATCCGCACGCCTGAATCTTCGTGTCCCGCCTGGCACGGATCCGGCGCGGGCGCAGAAGTTGTTGACTGACCACCTCCGTGCAGCGGCGCCGTGGGGCGTCCACATCGAGGTCGTACCGGAATCGACGGGATCACCGTTCTCGTCCTCGACGGAAGGGACGGGATTCGCGCAGCTGAAGTCTGCGCTGACCGATGCCTACGGCCGCGAAGTGGGGTTTGCCGGCCAAGGGGGATCGATTCCGCTGTGCAGTGCGTTGGCCGAGCAGTTCCCCGACGCGGAGATCGCGTTGATCGGCGTCGAGGAACCGCAGTGCCGCATTCATGCACCTGACGAAAGCGTCGACCCGTCGGAGATCGAGAATCTCGCTTTCGCGGAGGCGCTGTTCTTGAGCAGGTACGGGAGTTAGACGGATAGATCGCGTCGTAGCTTGGCGACGTGGCCGGTGGCCCGGACGTTGTACTGGGCCACCTCGATCTTGCCTTCCTCGTCAACGAGGAACGTCGAGCGGATGACGCCCTGGACCGTCTTGCCGTACATCTTCTTCTCACCGAATGCGCCCCAGGCTTCGAGCGTCGCCTTCTCGGGGTCGGAGAGCAGCGGGAAGGTCAGCTCTTCGGTATCGCGGAACTTCGCGAGTTTTGCTGGCTTGTCCGGCGAGATTCCGACGACCTCGAGCCCGGCGCCGTTCAATTCGGCGAGGCTGTCGCGGAAGTCGCAGGCCTGCTTGGTGCACCCCGGGGTGCTGGCCGCGGGGTAGAAGTACACGATGACCTTGCGGCCGCGGTAATCGTGAAGCGAAACCTCGTTGCCGTCGGCGTCTGGGAGCGTGAAATCCGGCGCGACGTCGCCGGCGGACAATCTACTGTTCTCGGTCACGGGAATCGAGGTTAGTCGAGAAATTGCGCGGCAGGTGGGCGCGAGGGCATTCTGCTCCTCTACGGTAGAGCGAAGTGTCGGCGCGCTGCGTCCGCACAGCAGACCCGCACACAGAGCAGCAGAACACAGACAAGTTGGAGGACACGTGCCCAGGGACACCGAGAGCATCGAACGCGAGATCGAGAAGGCGCGTAACCAGCTCGCGAGCACACTCGACGAACTGACGGTCCGCACCAACCCGAAGCGGCTGGTCGAGAACACCAAGAAGACGGTGCTCGCCAAGCTCAACGAGCCGGCAGTGAAGTACGCGCTTATCGCAGTTGGTTCAGTGGTGGGACTACTCGTGGTCCGGAAGATCATTCGCTGACCCGAGTTTTCGAAGGCAGAACATGAAGAAGGCCCCCACCTGGTGAGGTGGGGGCCTTCTTGCAAGTGCGCCCACAGGGACTCGAACCCCGGACCCAGTGATTAAGAGTCACTTGCTCTACCAACTGAGCTATAGGCGCTCGCTCTTGCGAGACAGAACATTAGCCGACAGGCTCAGGAGTTTGCAAAACGCGTGTTCATCGTGGTGACGATGGTTACATCGCTTCCGGAATTCACGAGTGTGGCGGGCGTGAATCCGGCCAGCGGACGGTGCTTTCCAACTGCTGTGCGACGGCGAGAATCGCCGATTCGCCACCGCTGCGCGCAACCAGTTGGACGCTCAGGGGGAGTCCGTGTTCGGAGAACCCGGCGGGTACCGCGGCCGCCGGGTTGCCGCAAACATTCCAGATAGAACAGTAGGCGGCGATCGGCAACGCCTTGCGGACTGCGGACAGAAGGCCGGTTCCTTCGAGTTGTCCGATCGGGCGTGGCAGCGCGGGCGTTGTCGGCATCAGGACCAGGTCGAAGGTGTCGAAGACCTGGTTGACCGTCGCTGCAATTCGCTCACCTTTGCGGTAGGCGAATTTACCGACGCGCGCGGGTGCAGCTATCCGGCCGATCGAGGCGAGCGCTCGCGTGCGCTTCTCGAGAAGCGCTGGATGATCGACACGAAGCGCTTCGTCGCGGACACCGCCGAGCACCTGCGGGAGAAAAGCGGCAGTGGCATCCGGGTACTCGGGATCGTGTTCTTCGACGTGATGTCCCAACGCGCTCAACATCTCTGCGATCGAGAGCACCGCGGCAACGATCTCCGCTGACGGACGGACGCCCCGGACCGGACTCCGGGTGGACACCGCGATGCGAAGCGGCCCGGGTGCCGACACGGCCGCGTCGGCAAAGCTGGTTCGGAGCGTTTCGGCTGTGTAGTCGTCGATCTCGGTGGTACCGGTGATTGCGTCGTATACGAGCGCGCTGTCCTCGACCGAACGAGTGAGAGGCCCGAGTGTGCCGAGTCCGCGCCAGAGGTTTCGGTTCGGCGCTGTGCTCACCCGACCGCGTTGCGGCTTGAGTCCGAACAACCCGCAGAACGCCGAAGGCAATCGTATGGAACCGCCGCCGTCGCCGCCTATTGCCGCCGCGACCATTCCCGACGCGACGGCCGACGCAGATCCTCCGCTCGATCCGCCGGTGGATATGCCGGTGTCCCAAGGGTTTCTCGTGTATCCGTTTGCGGCAGTCTCGGTGAAGGGCCAGATGCCGAACTCGGGCATCGTCGTCTTGCCGACGATCACCGCACCCGCTTCGCGCAACCGACGGACAACCTCTGAATCGGCCGATGCGATGCGCGTTGCTGCCGCACCGCCGTACGTCGTCGGCGTTCCGGCGACGTCGTTCTCGTCCTTGATTGCAATCGGGACTCCGTGCAGTGGGCCCAGGGTTTTGCCGTCGGCCTGACGTTGATCGAGCCGTGTCGCCTCGTCGAGTGCTTCGTCCGCGAGAACTCGTACAAATGCGTTGAGCGTCGAATCGAGGCGCTCGATACGGCGAAGTGTGGTCTCGGTGAGTTCGCGGGCGGACAAAGCTCCGGACCGGATCAGAGCTGCCTGACCTGCCACCCCGGCAAATGCCAGTTCGCCGCCGGGCGTGAATTCGCGCTCAGTCATCAGACCTCCAGGCCGTGGTTCCGGTAACTGTGAAGTCTATTCACCACGACCTGTCCACCAAGCCACAAAGAAAAATCCCCACCTTCCGAAGAAGGTGGGGACCTTGCAAGTGCGCCCACAGGGACTCGAACCCCGGACCCAGTGATTAAGAGTCACTTGCTCTACCAACTGAGCTATAGGCGCTCGCTCTTGCGAGACAGAACATTAGCCGAATCGCCGGTTCGGGAGCAAATCGCCAGGTGGCGGCCTCGCTGCCGTAGTCCAATCGGAGGAAATCCGCTGAAAGCGGTAACAAAACGGACGGTTCGGAGCGATTGATACTTGAACGTTACTGACGGCGTGGCCCTTCATGACCGTTGGTAACGAGCGCGCCTGGCATCATTGGTGCAGCGCAGTCATACCGCAAGTCCCACTTGCCTTCCGGTAAGTGGGATTCGCATGTGATGCGGAAGTTAGTCGGAGAAATTGTGAAGCGGAGTCGAACGATGAGTCGTCAAAGGTGGGGTCTGTCCGTGCGCGGGGGGAACGGTCGAGTGTCGAAGAGTGCGGCGATGATCGCGGTGTCTCTCGGTGCGCTCGTTCTGGTCACCGCGTGCACGTCGGGTGGCAAGGACGTCAGCACCGAGGGATCGGCGCCGATCGATTCCAATCCGCTCACCGAACTCATCAAGCCGAAGCTCACCTCGACCGCCGCCGACGGCGCTGTCGGCTTCTCGCCGGGCGACCCGGTCAAGATCAACGTCGCTGACGGCGCCCTGTCCGACGTGACGATGGTCAATCAGGACGGCAAGGCAGTTGCCGGCGCGATTGCTGCCGACGGTGCGTCGTGGACGACCACCGAACCGCTCGGCTACAACCGCAAGTACAAAATCGAAGCCCGCGCATTCGGATTGGGCGGCGCCAGTACGACGGTCACGTCCTTCACCACCAGCGCACCCGGCAACGTCACGAAGCCGTATGTCTTGCCGAACGAGGGCGATGTTGTCGGCATCGGTCAGCCCATCGCGGTGCAGTTCGACGAGAACATCCCCGATCGCAAGGCTGCCGAAGCTGCGATCACCGTCACCACGACTCCGACCGTCGAAGGTGCGTTCTACTGGGTCAACAATCGTGAGGTCCGTTGGCGTCCGGAGAACTACTGGGCACCCGGCACCAAGGTCGACGTGAGCGTCAACGTGTACGGGCGCAATCTCGGCAAGGGAGTCTTCGGGCAGGAAGACGCGAAGAGTTCCTTCACCATCGGTGATGCCGTCATCGCCACGGCGGACGACAACACCAAGCAGGTCACTTTCCAGGTCAACGGTGAGACCGTCATGACCATGCCCACCTCCATGGGCAAGGACAGCACTCCCACCGACAACGGGGTCTACATCATCGGTGACCGCTTCGCGAACATGATCATGGACTCGTCCACGTACGGCGTCCCGGTCACCTCGGCGCAGGGTTACAAGACCCCCGTCGACTGGGCGACCCGAATGTCCTACAGCGGTATCTTCTTCCACTCGGCGCCGTGGTCGGTCGGGCAGCAGGGCTACTCCAACACCAGTCACGGCTGCCTCAACCTGAGCCCGTCCAACGCCAAGTGGGTCTACGACAACACCAAGCGTGGGGACATCGTCGTCGTCAAGAACACCGTCGGCGGAACGCTCTCCGGCACCGACGGCCTCGGTGACTGGAACATTCCCTGGAGCGTCTGGAAGACCGGCAACGCGGACGTCTGAGTGCGTCCCTGAAGCACTGAACGTCAGAATGCCCCCGACCGTCCGGTTGGGGGCATTTCTGCATCTGTATTCCTTTTGTGAGCGAAAGTGCCTCTCGGTCTATCTGAGGCGACGGGAGGTACGTTCGCTCGGCGTCAGCGTCGACCGAAGGCGTCCACTCCGGTCATTTCAGCGGACAGCGCCCACAATCTGCGTGCGTCGTCGCGATCGGTAGCCCAAGGTTTCACTCCGCCGACGCTCATGTCATCCGTCTGCGCGACGTCCGCGATGTTGCAGTCCTGGAGGTACGCGCCGGAGTGATCGGCGAGTATCGGTGCCGTCGCTGCCCACACCGTTGTAGCGGCGCCCTGGGAGGGAGTCTTGAATCCCGGCACGGCGTCGCCATTCGACGTCGTCCATCCGAGATCGTGTTTCTCCGATGCAGAGAAGTGACGTTGAAGGGGAGTGAGGATGCTCCCGGGATGGACGGAGAACGCAGTGATACCGCGTGAAGCACCGGCGCTCGCCAGCTGGACAGCGAATAGAGCATTTGCAGTCTTGGCTTGACCGTACGCAAGCCAGCGGTCGTAACCGTTGCGGAAATGTATGTCATCCCAACGCACTCCCGACAGAAAATGTCCCGCCAACGAGACAGCGACTACGCGAGAACCGTTTGCGGGCATGGCTGGCACAAGCAGGTTCACCAGTACAAAGTGCCCGAGGTGATTGATCGCGAATTGTGATTCCCATCCGGAGCCGACACGGAGTTCCGGGCAGGCCATGACCCCCGCATTGCAGATGATGATGTCCGGAGTGATCCGGGATTCGAGAATTTCTCGCGCACACGATCTGACACTGCTCGGGTCCGAAAGGTCGCACGCTCGCACTTCGATACCCGGAAGGTCGGCCACCTCGCTCCGTGCCTGTTCTGGTCGGCGGGCAAGAACTACAACTCGCGCGCCGACCGAAGAAAGTGACCGCGAAATCTCGTATCCGAGTCCGGAGTACCCGTCAGTGACCAATGCAGTTGTGCCGGTTAAATCTTGTCCGGCAAGTACGTCGTCGGCAGTGGAGATTCGGGAGAATTCGGTGTTGATTTTGCGCTGAATGGAATTCATGGCCGCGACCGTAAAATCTGGAGTGCACTCCAGGTCAAGGAAAGGTAGACGGGTAATGCGTGAACTATCAATCGGTGACGTAGCTGTCGAGACCGGAATCAGCATCGATTCCCTTCGATACTTCGAACGTGAGGAATTGCTCGTTCACGAGGTTGCGCGCTCGGCAGGTGGGCGTCGGGTCTACGCCGAAAACGATGTCGCTTGGTTGAAGCTGTGCAATCGATTCCGAGACTCGGGTATGCCGATCGCAACGATCCGCGAATTCGCCGCACTCGTCAGGTCAGGGCCGGGAAACGAGAAGGAACGGCTTTCACTTCTACAAAAGCATGAGGTGTTGATTCGATCCAGGATCTCTGCGCTGCAGGACAACCTGACCGTCATCCACGACAAGGTTTCGGCATACGAGCGACACGTTCGCGAGGGGACCGTCGCAGGTGTCTGGGAGCCGCAACCGTCGCCCGAGTGATCGACGGCTGGGCCATTTGCGGCGATTTCGGGCTACCCCCATGTGAGCGAAAGTGGCTTTCGGTCTATCTGAGGCGACGAGAGGTACGTTCGCTCGGCCCGGGCACGGGTTGCTCGGGAGCGGGCGATTTGTCGCGGTCGCCACCCGGCTGTGGAAGGGGGGGATTGGGGCCGGCGCACAAACCAAAAGAACCCCCGAAAATGTCTTTCGACATCTTCGGGGGTTCCGCTTGGGTGAGCGACGGGACTCGAACCCGCGACAGCCAGGATCACAACCTGGTGCTCTACCAACTGAACTACGCCCACCATTGCCTCGGCCACCGGTTTGACCCGGCTGCTTTGACGAAAGAGATACTAGCGCGAAAGTCGGTCAGGAAGCCAATCGGCAGGTCAGGCGGGACCCAAGCCCTCTACGACGGCTGCGATCTCCGCGCTCGACGGTCCGGGCGCCGCGACGAATGCAGTGCCGCGGTAGTACTTGAGTTCGCGGATGGATTCCTTGATGTCGGCGAGTGCCCGGTGGGCGAGACCTTTTTCGGGCTGGCCGAAGTAGATTCTCGGGTACCAGCGGCGGGAGAGTTCCTTGATGGAGCTGACATCGATCATCCGGTAGTGCAGGTATGTGTCCAGCGCCGTCATGTCACGCGAGATGAATCCGCGGTCGGTGGCGATGGAATTACCTGCCAGGGGAGCCGTACCGGCGACGGGAACGTGCTTGCGGATGTACGCGAGCACCTCTTTCTCCGCCTCGGCGAGGGTGACCGTCGACTTACGAACCTCTTCGGTCAGTCCCGACTTCGCGTGCATCTTCTTCACGACGTCGGGCATTGCAGCCAACGCGTCGTCGTCGGCGTGGATGACGATGTCCACACCTTCGCCCAAGATGTTCAAGTCGCTGTCGGTCACCAGAGCCGCAATCTCGATGAGTTTGTCCGACTCGAGTCGCAGCCCGGTCATTTCACAATCGATCCATACCAATTTGTCCTGCACCAGGAACACAGTAGTGCGCGCGGGCGCGGGATAAGGTCTGCGGTGGAAACTCGACGTGTGTAAGACGGCGTTCGGGTGATGACAAGAACTTCGCCGCATTGCAACGAGGAGGGCTTTTCGATGACCGTGGATCCGAAGGACGGAGCCGCGCCGCTGACGCCGGCGGAGAAGGCGAAAGCTGCCAAGGCTGCCGCTGCCGAAGCCGCTCGGATTGCAGCTGAAGCCGCGGCAGCAGCTGAGGAAGCCGAGAAGGAAGCGGCTGCCGCTGAAGCCGAAGCATCGGCCGGAGCCACCCCCGCTGCTCAGGCGCCGTCGGGTGCTGCAGCTGAAATCGCGGCGGGCTATTCATCCGAGGGGCGGGCACTCGAGCTCGGCTCGGTGGTGATCGACGGAGTGGCAGATCCCACCGCGCGGGTGCGGATTCCATTGGCGACGATCAACCGTCACGGTCTGATTGCCGGTGCGACGGGTACCGGCAAGACCAAGACGTTGCAGGGCATCGCCGAGCAGCTGTCCGCCGCGGGTGTGCCGGTAGTGATGGCCGACGTCAAGGGCGATCTCTCGGGTCTGTCGAAGGCGGGGGATCCGAGCGAGAAGATGAAGGCTCGCGCAGTCGAGACGGGCGACGATTCGTGGACTCCCGCTGGGATGCCAGTCGAGTTCTTGTCGTTGGGAACGGACGGAATCGGTATCCCGGTGCGCGCGACCATCACCAGTTTCGGGCCGATCCTGCTCAGCAAAGTGTTGGGCCTCAACGAGACCCAGGAATCGACTCTCGGACTGATCTTCCACTGGGCCGACACTCAGGGCCTGGCCCTGCTGGACCTCAAGGATCTGCGTTCGGTCATCGCCCACCTGACGAGCGCTGAGGGCAAAGCGGATCTGAAGGGTATCGGCGGAGTTTCCTCCGCGACGGCGGGGGTGATTCTGCGCGCGTTGGTCAACCTCGAAGCCGACGGCGGTGACACCTTCTTCGGCGAACCGGAACTCGAAACCGAGGACCTGCTGCGTGTCGTCGGCGGTGCCGGTGTGATCACGTTGTTCGAACTCGGTGCCCAGGCCGCGCGTCCGGCAATGTTCTCCACCTTCCTGATGTGGGTGCTCGCGGACCTGTTCCAGACGCTGCCCGAAGAGGGAGATCTGGACAAGCCGAAGCTGGTGTTCATCTTCGACGAGGCGCACCTTCTGTTCGCGGACGCGTCGAAGGCTTTCCTGCAGCAGGTCGAACAGACGGTCAAGCTGATTCGCTCCAAAGGTGTCGGCGTGTTCTTCTGCACGCAGCTTCCGACCGACATTCCCAATTCGGTGCTGTCACAGTTGGGCGCGCGCGTCCAGCACGCCCTACGCGCATTCACGCCCGACGATCAGAAGGCGCTCAACAAGACCGTCCGCACGTACCCGAAGACCGAGCACTACGACCTGGAAAAGGCACTGACTTCACTCGGCATCGGTGAAGCCATCGTGACCGTGCTTTCGGAAAAGGGTGCGCCGACGCCGGTGGCCTGGACCAAGATTCGTCCTCCGAGGTCGCTGATGGACACCATCGGCAACGACGCGATCAAGGCGGCAGCGTCGTCGAGTCCGCTGAATCAGAAGTACGGCCAGACCATCGACCGCGAGTCGGCGTACGAAAAGTTGACGGCCAAGGTGGCCGGTGCTCCGACGGCGGATCAGTCCTTGGATCTTCCGTCGCTGCCCGATCTGCCGCCACCGCCGCCGGCCGAACCTGAGGGCCCCAACATCGCCGAGCAGATCTTGGGTAACTCGGCCGTGAAGAGCTTCCTGCGTTCGGCGGCTTCGGCTGCAGGGCGGGAGATTTCGCGAAACATCTTCGGTACCGGTAGCCGTCGCAAGCGCTGAGGCTTAGGCGCCCGCGAGGTCAGATGCCGACCTCGCGGGCTAATAGGTCGTTGATCGATTCACGCCTGATCAATGGCCGCGCAATCCCGCCCAGCACAGCGACGACCGGTGGCCGGCCGACGCTGTTGTAAGTGGAGGCCATGCTGTGGTGGTATGCGCCCGTACACGGCACTGCCAACAGGTCACCTTCATGTAGGTCGGCGGGAAGCCTTGCTCCGACGGCGATTTCGTCGCCCGATTCGCAGTGCCGCCCGGCGACGGTGACTTCCTGGAGCGGTGCGCTCGAATGCCGGTTCACCAATTCGACGTCGTAGTGGCTGTCGTACAACGACACCCGAGGGTTGTCGCTCATCCCACCGTCGACGGAAACGAAGGTTCGACCGCCGCTGATCGACTTGATGTTCTGTACGCGATAGAGCGTGACTCCGGCGCGCGCGGCGATCGCTCGGCCAGGCTCGAGCACGATTTCGGGGCGAGGGAAGCGGTTTCGGGTGCACGCGTCGTCGAGAGTTTCGTCGATGACGTGAGCGAGGCGGGTCAGATCCAGTTGGGCGTCTCCCGGCATGTATGCGATCCCATGGCCACCGCCGAGATCGAGTTCGGTGAGGATGATTCGATGCGTGCGTCGTATGTCGTCCATCTGTGCGATCATCGTCTCGATCGCGGGGCGGAAGAGTTCGGGATCGGTGATCTGGGAGCCGAGATGGCAATGCAGGCCGATGAGTTGCAGGTGCGTCGCGTTGGCGACGACGGATACCGTACGTTCCAGTTCTTCGGAAAACGCTGGTAGGCCGAACTTTTGGTCCAAGATGCCTGTGGACACTGCCTTGTGTCCGTGTATGTCGATGCCGGGTGTGACTCTGATCAACACCTTCTGTCGGTGGGTACACACCGACGCGAGCCGTACCGCTTCGCTGGGGGAGTCGAGGACGATCCGGCCGACACCCGCGTTGACCGCCGCCCTCAGTTCGGAAACCGATTTGGCATTGCCGTGCAGGATGATTCGGTGGGGGTCCACGCCCGCGGCAAGCGCGACGGCGAGTTCACCGGCGGAACAGACATCCACCCCGAGTCCCTCGTCGGAGACCCAGGTAGCCATCGCTCGAATCATCAGTGCCTTGCCGGCGTACACGATCTCCGAGTCGGGGAAGATCTCTCGATACGTGCGGCAGCGGTGCCGCACGTCCGCCTCGTCGACGACGTACGTCGGTGTGCCGTACTGGTCCGCGATCTCTTCGAGGGAGACGTCGCCGATGCAGACACGCCCGCTGTGGTCGTGGCGAGTGCTGATGGGCCACAACGCAGGATCCATACGTGGTGTCATTGCGCCGCGTAGGGAGGGGAAGATTTCGAGTAGCGTCACGTCGATCTCCTGAAGGTGACCCGCCGTGTTGCGGGCTACCTTCAGATCTACTCCCGAAGATCACCGGTGGGGCGGTTCTTGACGCTTACTTGACGCGCCGCCGAACGAGGTTGACGCGGCCCTGACGGGGCTCGAATCACTGTGCCTGTCGAATCACTGTGCTCGCCGGCGCTTCCATCCGAACCAACCGAGCACCGCGAGCAATGCCACCGCGGCGCCTCCGCCGATGACCGCCGATCTGTCGGCGGACACACCAACGGACGGAGTTCCGCCGGCACTCGGGGCGTAACCGGCGCCGTACACGGACTCGACCGCCGCTTGGATGTCGAACCCGGTTTCGGTAGCCGGCCCGCAGCTGTGCCCCTCGTGCTCGGCGTCGACGTCGTACGGCGCAGAAACGAACATCAGCTGCTCGGTGCCGAGCACGTATCTTGTGCCACAACCGTTCCCGTTCGCGAGTGTCCCCACCGACGTCACCGATGCCAGATCGCCTTTGTAGACCCGGCTGACGTCGAACAGGTAGGTGTCCTCGAACCCGTCCGAAGTTTTCTCCGTCGGAGTCCCGAGGAAAACGGTGCTGGAGACGCTCACGGCTTCTTCCGGGGTAGCCGATGATGCGCACGAACATGCATTCGCTGCCGTGGGCAGCAGTAAGGGCAACCCTCCGGTCAAAAGAAGGATTGCCCCGACTGCCAGTGTTCTTCGCATCGCCATTAACCGACTATATGGTCTGCTATGGCCTGCTCTGAGAAGTTTGCGTGAATCAGCCGCCGAGCTTCTTGTAGAACGTGCCCACGATGGGCGCAACGACGGCACGCGGGCTGTAGCCGCCCGCGACGGACATCGCCTTGCTCAAGATGCCCGGTACGACGCGCATCTTGTTCTCGGCCAGGCCGTCGAGCGAGACCTTGGCGGTGTACTCGCTCGAGATCCAGAAGAAGTCCGGGACGAGCTTGTCGACGATCGACGCTTCGGCCGGGTCCGGGGTTTCGGTGCGTACTGGGCCTGGGGCGAGCAGGGTGACGTTCACTCCGGTGCCCTTGAGTTCACCTCGCAACGATTCCGCGAAGGTGTTCACGAACGCCTTCGTGGCGGCGTACGTCGCGTTGTTGGGGATCGGCATGTTTCCGGCCGCGGACCCGACCATCAGGATGGCTCCGGACTTGCGTGCGAGCATGCCGGGCAGCACGGCCAGCGTGAGATCGTGCACTGCAACGGCGTTGAGCTCGACCTGGTCGCGCTCGTATGCCGGGTCCAGCTCGGCGATCGGCCCGAAGGTGGCGATACCGGCGTTGTTGCACAGGATGCTGATGTCGCGGCCACCGAGTTCCTCGACCAGAACGGCACGCGCCGCGCTGTCGGAGAGGTCCGATGCACGGACCTCCACCTCGACGCCGTGCGCGGCGCGAAGCTTCTCGGCGAGGACCTCCATGACCTCGCCACGACGGGCAACGAGGATCAGGGAATGTCCGCGTGATGCCAGATCAGCGGCCAGTGCCTCTCCGATGCCGGAGGAGGCGCCGGTCACTACGGCGCGGGCTGTGGTTGTGGGTGTCGGCAGGCTCACGATCAGTCAGCGTAGCCGGTCAGATCTTCGCGGCCAGTCGTGTGCCCTGTTCGATGGCACGCTTGGCGTCGAGTTCTCCTGCCACGTCGGCGCCGCCGATGATGTGGGTCACCACGCCCGCGACGGTCAGTTCGTCCACGAGATCGCGAACCGACTCCTGCCCGGCGCAGATGACGATGGTGTCGACCTCGAGAAGTCGGGGCTTCTCGTGCTTCTCACCGAAGGTGATGTGCAGGCCGGCGTCGTCGATGCGCTCGTAGTTGATGCCCGAGAGCTCGTGGACGCCCTTGTTCTTGAGGGCCGCCCGATGGACCCAGCCGGTGGTCTTCGCGAGGCCGGCGCCGATGCGTCCTGGCTTGCGTTGGAGGAGGTAGACCTCCCGCTCGGAGAGCTCCGGTACCGGAGTGGTTAGAGCGCCCGGGGCCATTTCGGGTTCGGTGACGCCCCATTCCTGCTTCCACTCCTTGAGATGAAGAGTGGGGGAAGTGGGGTGCGTGAGGAATTCGCTCACGTCGACGCCGATGCCGCCGGCGCCGATGACGGCGACGGACTTGCCGACGGGCTTGCCCTCTCGGACGACCTCGGCGTAGGTCAGCACCTTCGAGTTCTCGATGCCGGGGATCTTGGGAACGCGCGGTGTCACGCCGGTGGCAACCACCACTTCGTCGAAGGATCCGATGAGATCTGCCGGTGCGACGCGGGTTTCGAGCTTGACCGTCACTCCGGCCACGTCCAGCATGCGGGTGTAGTAGCGAATGGTTTCGGCGAACTCTTCCTTACCCGGAATGAGCTGTGCGATCCCGAACTGTCCGCCGATCTTGTCCGAAGCCTCGAACAACGTGACCGAATGACCACGCTGAGCAAGATTGAGTGCTGCGGAAAGTCCGGCAGGACCGGCACCGACGACGGCGAGGTTCTTGGTCCGCCGAGTGGGGGAGAGGATCAGTGTGGTTTCGCGGCCCGCGCGCGGGTTGAGCAGGCAGGAGACCTGCTTGTGAACGAAGGCGTGGTCGAGGCAGGCCTGGTTGCAGGCAATGCACGTGTTGATCTCGTCGGACGCTCCTCTCTCGGCCTTGTTTACCCAGTCAGGATCGGCGAGCATCGGCCTGGCCATCGAAATCAATTGTGCGTCACCGCGGTTGAGGATCTCTTCGGCAGTCTCGGGCATGTTGATCCGATTCGAGGCGGCTACCGGAATGTCGACGTGCTTCTCGAGTTTGCCGGTGATGTCGACAAAGGCTGCTCGGGGAACCGAGGTGACGATGGTGGGCACCCGTGACTCGTGCCACCCGATGTCGGTGTTGATGATCGTGGCGCCGGCGGCTTCGACTTCCTTTGCCAGTGAGACGATTTCATCCCAGGTCTGACCGCCCTCGACCAGATCTGCCATCGACAGCCGGAACACGATGATGAAGTTCGGGCCGACAGCCTTGCGTGTGCGTCGCACGATTTCGACTGCCATGCGTCGACGGTTCTCGGAACTGCCGCCCCACTGGTCGGTGCGCTTGTTCGTGCGCTCGCAGAGGAACTGGTTGATGAAGTAGCCCTCACCGCCCATGATTTCGACGCCGTCGTAACCCGCGGACTTGGCCAGGCGCGCGCAGCGAACGTAGTTGCGGATCTGCCAACGCACCCCACGGCCGGTCAGCTTGCGCGGACGGAACGGGTTGATGGGCGCCTTGATCGACGACGCGGAGACACTGAAAGGCTGGTAGCTGTAGCGGCCGGCGTGCAGGATCTGCATGGCGATCTTTCCGCCCGCGTCGTGAACCGCCTTGGTGATCCGGCGGTGACGGCGCGCTTCGATGCGGTTGGTCAGCTTGGCACCGAAGGGCAAGAGCCAACCGGTGCGGTTGGGCGCGTAGCCGCCGGTGATGATCAAGCCGACACCGCCACGAGCACGTTCGGCGAAGTACTCGGCCAAGCGGTCGGTGTCCTTCGCGCGATCTTCGAGGCCGGTGTGGATCGATCCCATGACGACGCGGTTCTTCAGCGTCGTGAATCCGAGGTCGAGCGGTTCGAGCAGGCGGGGGAACTGTGTATCCGTCATGACTGAAGATGTCCTTCCGTGGCGTACTCGCCGGTGTCTTCGATGGCGTACTCGCCAGTGGGCAATGCGTCCAGAACTTCCTGGCACCAGTCGGTGAATCCTTCTTCGACGCGGATACCGCCGCGAAGTACCAGGTACTGGTGCAGTGAAGAGCCGGAAAGTGCTGCTGGATTGGGGAAGTCACGCTTTTCGATGAGTCGGTAGACGTCGAGGCGGGCGGCGTGGCCGTCGCGGTGGCGAGCGACTTCGCGTCGTAGAGCGGGGAGATCGGCGTGCGCTGCGGCCCTGATCTTGATGGCCAACTCGTTGCGCAGGTGGTTCGGTTCGGACGGCTCGGCGATCCATCGGGTCAGTTCGGCGCGACCCGCGTCGCTGACGCGGTACATCTTCTTGTCCGGGCGGCCGTCCTGCGCGATGGCCTCCACCTCCACCCAGCCTGCCTCGTCCATTCGCTTGAGGACTCGGTAGATCTGCTGGTGCGTCGCGCTGTGGAAGAAGCCGATCGACTTGTCGAACCGGCGTGTGAGGTCGTATCCCGACGCATCCTGTTCGGACAGGGAGACGAGCAACGCATGTTCGAGTGCCATGGAAAAAGTATCTATGCACTCAGGTGCGTATGCAACTAAGTGCGTACTAACTTTGTTGCATAGAACGTCTTGTATGTCGACTTCGGAGAGAGGCGCCGAGTCGCCCGCGCGCAGTTAGGCTTCGCCGTATGAGCGCCGAGTCCACGAGCATGCAGGCCGAGCCACCCGCAGGCATCGGTGGTGCGGCCACGAAGAGTCAAGTGTTCGCGTGGGGGCTGTGGGATTGGGGATCGGCAGCATTCAACGCCGTGATCCTCACGTTCGTCTTCTCGGTCTATCTCACCGACGCGGTCGGCGACGACCTGCCCGGCACGATTTCGGCAACTACGTGGCTCAGTTGGGCTCTCGGAATCGCCGGCTTCTTCATCGCGATACTCGCCCCGATCACCGGACAGCGTTTCGATGCGTCGGGTAAACGCAAACTCTCACTCGCGATACTCACCGGCATCACCGTGCTCTCGATGGCGGGTCTCTATTTCGTCGAGGACAACTACCGCTACCTGTGGCTCGGATTGGTTCTGCTCGCAATCGGTTCGGTGATTTTCGAACTGGCCGGCGTGCCGTACAACGCCATGATGCGGCAGGTGTCGACACCGGAGAATCTGGGACGAGTCTCCGGCTTCGGCTGGGCCATGGGATATTTCGGCGGAATCGTGCTGCTGTTGCTGTGTTACTTCGGGTTCATCGTCGGCGACGGCGACACTCGGGGATTCCTGGGATTGACCACCGACGGCGGCATGAACATCCGGATGGTGGCACTGCTGGCTGCAGTGTGGTTCGCGGTCTTCGCGATTCCGGTGTTCTTCAAGGTTCCCGAGTTGCCCAGCCCCGCGGTCGATCCGGGAGCGTCCAAGGCCGGGTTCCTGGACTCCTATCGGGTGTTGTGGCGCGATCTGCGCGAACTCTGGAACGTCGACAGGCGCACGATCTGGTACCTGATCGCGAGCGCACTCTTTCGTGACGGTCTGGCGGGTGTGTTCACCTTCGGAGCCGTGTTGGCTGTCAACGTCTACGGAATCAGTGCGGCCGACGTCCTGCTGTTCGGTGTTGCCGCCAACGTGATTTCCGCAATCGGTGCATTGGTGGCCGGACGCTTCGACGATCGGATCGGACCCAAACAGGTCATCACCGTCTCGCTGGCGTCGATGATCGTGGTCGGCGCGATATTGATCGCGGTGTCCGGGCCGGTGATGTTCTGGATCTTCGGTCTCGCGCTCTGCCTGTTCGTCGGGCCCGCTCAGTCTTCGGCACGAACCTTCTTGGCACGCATCACCCCGCCTGGGCGTGAAGGTCAGATGTTCGGCCTGTATGCGACCACAGGCCGAGCAGTGTCGTTCTTGGCGCCGACACTGTTCGGCCTGTTCGCTTGGCTCTTCGGTGCAGACCGTGCCGGCATCATCGGGCTGCTGGTGGTTCTCGGCGTCGGCCTTGCCGCATTGTCGATGGTGAAGGCGCCGGAAGGGGACAGTGCGATCCCCGTCAATCCTTGAAGTAGACCAACTGGTGTGTCGTAGCGAGCAATGCGCCGTCACTGCCCCAAATTTCGGCCGACTGATCGAAGTATCCGTTTCCGAACCGTTGGGTCCGCGCCGTTCCCAGGACGGAATTGTCTGCCTGTTCGGTCAGCGTCTGAGCGTCGGCGTGGAAGTAGATGGTCATCGAGACCGTTCCGGCCGGAGCCATCTTGCCTCGGCGCAAGAAGACTCGTGGGAAGAAGACATCGCACAGTGCGGTCAGCGACGTGAAGTCGAGAGCGCGTGCCGGTTGATCGCGCACCCAGAGCGTCGTGGTCGAGTCGGGGTGCTCGCCCGACTCCAGATCGGGGATCGCACCTTCGACAAAGCGCATCTCGTAGTTCTGTGCCCAGGCGATGAACTCGGGGAACGGCAGCAGCGCAACGTTTTCGGCCGACGGAACTTCCGGCATCGTGATCTCGGTAGACGACCAGGTTTCACGCCTGGTACCGAACACTGCCGTCGCGGTAGTGGCGACGGTTCCGTCCTGAGACAGTTCGATGGACCAGTGCTGCGTCGAGCGGTTGGTACGCACCGGCCGGGCGGAGATCTCGAAGGCGCCCTCGGTGATCGGACCGGCAAAGTTGACGGTCAACGACAGCGGATCGCCGAGGCGTTCGGGGTGCTTCAGTACAGATTCGAGCAATGTGGCAGCGGTGACGCCGCCGAACGGCCCGACCATGTTGTTGTACGCCGGATTGGTTTCGCCGGTCGACAAGCCGGCCGTGAGTGGCGTCAATCCGACAGCGGTGTCGAACGGATGGGGTGGTGCAACGGTCTCGGTCATCGCAGAACTCCTGGTGGTGGAATCAATTCGGCTCTATGTATGACAACATACATAGAGCCGAATTCGTCGCGACGATCAGGATCCTGCACGTGCGAGGATTGCCTCGGCCAACTCTTCGGCTCGCTCTTCCGGAATCCAGTGACTTCCGCCGTCGAGCACGACGAACTCGTAGGGAGCGTCCACGAATTCACCACAGCGTTCTGCGCCTGCGCGGCCGAGCGCTGTGTCGCCGGTGCTCCAGACATACGTGGTCGGCACGGTGGTGCGATCGATGTCGCCGAAGTCGCGAGTCATCGCGCGGTACCAGTTCAAGGCGCCGGTGAGCGCGCCCTCCCCGCTCAGGACACGAATGTGCTCGTCGGCGAATTCAGGATCGATCTGGCCGTCGAACATGGCGCGCAGCCGGCGGAAGTTGTCCTCCGACAACACTTCCTCGGCTTTGCCCTCCCGTCGGAGAAGTCCGATGTACGACGAGCGTTGCTTCTGGTCCTCGTCCTCGCGGAGTGCCCAACCGAAGGCAGTGGGGTGGGGGACCGAGATGGCTGTCAGGCTGCGGATCCGGTTCGGATGGCGACCGGCGACCTGCCAGGCGACCGCCGAACCCCAGTCGTGGCCGACCAGATGCGCGTCGGACAGGCCGAGTGCGTCGAGCAATCCGACGACGTCGGCTACCAGGTGCTCGATCTTGTAGGCATCCACCCCTTCGGGGCGCGCGCCGGCGGAGTATCCGCGCTGATTCGGTGCGATCACACGGTATCCCGCCGCGGTGAGCAGTGGTGTGACCTTGCCCCAGGATGCGGCGCTCTCCGGGAAGCCGTGCAGCGCTACCAGCGGAATGCCGTCGTCCGGGCCCGAGATCAGTACGTCGAAGGTGAGGTCGCCAACGGGGATTTCGTATGTACTCGTGGAAGACATGACTCTCACCGTACGTCGAAAAGGTGAACCCGAGGTCAGTTTCGAGGTGGATTCCAGGTGGCCATTCCGAGCATGATGACTCGCAGTTGCTTCTCGGCTCGTGTGATGACGGCGGCTTCGTCGCGATACCCGGCCGTCCCGGCGTCCAGCAGTTCGACGACAGCGCTGAACATCGTCGAGACGATCAGGTCGGCAGCCATTTCCAGATCGTCCGACGACCAGCTTTCCAGTCCGGCAATTCTGGAGAGGTCGATGGTCAGTTCGCTGACGAACAACCGCATTTCAGTGGCTATCGCACGTCGTACCTCACTGACGCCGCTGTAGCGTTCGCGGCAGAGGAACCGAAACTGTCGCTCGTGTGTATGCACTTGTCGCACAAGGATGCCCAGTGACGTAGCGGCGTCCTTGGTGCTGGGATTACGCCTTGCGTCGCGCAGCATCTGGCGCAACATGCGCATGCTCTCTTCGACGAGGACGACACCGACGTCCTCCAGTGAAGCGAAGTGGCGGTAGAACGCAGTCGGAACGATCCCGGCTTCCCTGGCTACCTCTCGCAAGCTGATTCCGGCGAAGCCCCGATCGGCCGAGAGGTCCATGGCAGTGTCCAGGAGCGCTTGGCGTGTGCGTTCCTTCTTTGCGGCACGACTTTCCGGCTCCCTGTTGTCGGGTTCCCTGCGCTCTGGGTTCACCGGTCCGGCCTTCGTCACGACGTCGAGTGTAGGTACAGGCATTCCGGCTCCTTTCGGCAACTCGTGTAACTCGGATCACATTCTTGTTGACATGTACTTGTATGCACCTGTCACACTATCTTCGGTGAACATTTGTACACTGAATTCACGCAGTCGGGGGAAGCTAGCCCAGCAATCGGTACACCCGGCAATCGAAGTACGAGGAGGGTCATGACAATCGCATCTGCTCCTGAGAACACGACACCGAAGTCCACACCTCGGCGCGGACTGTCCTTGGTGGGACTGATCGAAGCCATGGCTGCTCCACATCAGATCGATCGGTACCTCGAGTTGGTCAACCCGATGGCGACCGTTCGTGACATCCGCGCGCAGGTTGTCGCCGTCGACCATCCGACCGCTGACTCCGTCACTCTGACGCTGCGCCCGACTCGCCAGTGGCGCGGTTTTCAGGCGGGCCAGTTCGTGCAGTTGGGCGTGGTGATCGACGGTGTTCGTCACACTCGCTGCTACTCGCCGGCCGGCGGCGCGTCTACGCGCAACGGGCTGATCGAGCTCACCGTGAAAGCGCATCCCGGTGGCCTGGTGTCGCAGTATCTGTACGCCAACGCGGCACCTGGACTCGTTGTCAGCCTCTCGCAGGCAGACGGTGTGTTCTCCCTTCCCGTCGACCGCCCGCGTCGGGTGTTGTTGATCAGTGGCGGCAGTGGAATCACCCCGGTCATGTCGATGCTTCGGACGCTGGTGGAGGAGGAGCACTCGGGCGAGATCGTGTTCGTGCATTACGCGAACACCGATGCCGACGTGGCATACACGCGCGCGCTGAAGACCATCGCCGAGCAGAACCCGAACGTGAAACTGGTACTCGTGTACACCGAAAGCGGTGGAGGTGACCTCGAAGGTTTCTTCGATCGCGGGCACCTCGACGCCGTGGCTCCGTGGATCGCCGATCCGGACACGATCGACGCCCAGGCTTATCTCTGCGGGCCTCCCGGTCTGATGCGGGGAGTGCGTGAGGTGTTCCGTGAGGTCGACGTCGAGCACTTGCTCAATACCGAGGAGTTCGCGCCGGCGGTGGCCGAGCCGGGTGAGGCCGGCGGCGAGGTGTCATTCACCAAAAGTGGGGTGGCGGCCGAGAACTCCGGCGAAACACTTCTCGAACAAGCAGAAGCTGCGGGCCTCAATCCCGAATACGGATGCCGGATGGGAATCTGCTTCTCCTGCACCTCCGTCAAGAAGGCGGGTCGTACCCGAAACGTGCGCACCGGTGAGACAGACGACGAGCCGGACAAGAAGATCCAGCTGTGCGTCAGCGCTCCCGTCGGCGACGTCACCGTCGACATCTGAAGTCCCATTTTCCACACGACTGTCTGGAGACCGACATGTTTGGACTTTCACTTCCCACCCTTCCGTTCCTCGGCAACGGTTCCGATGCGAAGGACGACGCTCCCGTCGTCCTGACGTACGAGCAGGTCGAGGAGATCGGCCGCGAGTTGGACGCATTGCGTGATCGCACCGTCGCTTCGCTTGGGGCCGAAGACCGGGAGTACATCTACAAGATCATCAAGGCTCAGCGCGGGTTCGAGGTCGCAGGTCGCGGCCTGATGTACCTCGGATTCCTACCGCCGGTGTGGCTCGCGGCAGTCGGTGCGCTGAGTGTGTCGAAGATTCTCGACAACATGGAGATCGGCCACAACGTCATGCACGGTCAATATGACTGGATGCGGGAACCCGGGCTCAATTCCGAAGTCTTCGAATGGGATACGGTGTGCCCGGCCGACCAGTGGCGCCACTCGCACAACTACATGCATCACACGTACACCAATATTCTCGGCAAAGACCGTGACATCGGATACGGCATCCTGCGTATCGACGACGCGCAGAAGTGGAACCCCTATTACCTCGGTAATCCGGTCTGGGCCTTTGCCTTGATGATGCTCTTCGAGTGGGGTGTGATGATGCACGATCTCGAGATCGAGAACGTCATCCAGGGCAAACGCAAGTGGCACGACGTCAAGCCGCTTCTGAAGGGCTGGTGGAACAAGGCGGGCAAGCAGGTCCTCAAGGACTACGTCATCTTCCCGGTTCTGACGGGGCCGCTGTTCGTGACCACTCTCGCGGGGAACGTCACCGCCAACCTGGTCCGAAACGTGTGGACGTACTCGATCATCTTCTGTGGCCATTTCCCCACCGGCGTACAGAGCTTCACCGAGGACGAGACGGCCGACGAGACTCGTGGTCAGTGGTACGTGCGTCAGATGCTCGGCAGCGCCAACATCGAGGGAAGCCCGCTCTTCCACATCATGTCCGGCAACCTCTCGCACCAGATCGAGCACCACCTGTTCCCGGACCTGCCTGCGCATCGTTATCCGGAACTCGCTCCCCAGGTGAAAGAATTGTGTGGGAAGTACGGTTTGCCGTACAACACCGGTGGGTTCTTCAAGCAGATCGGTTCGGTATGGGGCAAGATCTTCAAGCTCGCTCTTCCGCCCGGTTTGGTCAAGTCGAAGACCCCTCCCGGTGTTATCGTCGAGCGCCAGCGAACTGCAGCCTGAGAGGCACACACTGATGGTCGGGAAATTCGAACGCCGCAAGGACACGGTCCAGGAACTGACCGAAAGTGCAGCCAACCACGTGGGCTCCATCGCGATGATCATCGCCGGGGCTGTTCGAGACGTGACGCGCGAGATCGGTGACTGGGTGTCCGACGGAATCGAGATGCGTGAAGCAGCGAAAAAGGCTGCGGCTGACGATCGTTCGGAGTCCGTGACCATCGAGCACGACGAGACCGATCCACCGGAAGATTGGCGTTGATTCCAACTCTTCGATCGCCGAGACAGTAAGGCCGACGGCCGGATCGCCCAACCGCGAGCCGTTTCGCCTGAACGACCACGTTGCCCTCCGTCACAGATGACGGAGGGCAACGTGGGTTTCGTGGACTGTTTCGGCGGCCGAAGACGCGGATCGAACACCGATCACAAGTGAGGTCCTAAGCAGCGCTTCCGAGGCTCGCCGAGTCGAAGCTGCCGAGCCCGGTGCTGCCGAGACCGCTGCTACCGACCCCGCCCAATGCGAGCGCATTGCTGCTACCCGCGCTCAGTAGCTGGACGATGATGTTGATGACGATGGGGTCGCCGGTGAGCGGAATTGTAGGCACAGGGGGACCTGCTTTCTGTTTCGAGATGTGGTGAGCAAGGTGAGCGGCGACGGGTTCGTCGACGTGGTCAGGCGGGCTGTTTCAGCCACTTCCGGTGCTGCCGAGCGACACGATAGAGCCGTTGCCGAAGCCGAGTGCTCGGGAGAGTGAGCCGAAGTCGATGACCAGGCTGCCCAGGGTGTGCTGGTTTATCACGGTGGTTCCTGTCTGTGCCGCGACTTTGTGATGCGAGCGGGTAAGTCGATCAGGGAGCAGGCGTCGTGGGAGTTTCGCCGCCGCCGCCAATCGGAGAGTTGTTGGTGTAGAGGAAACTGCTGCCGGCGTTGAACATCTGTAGGACGGTGTTCATGACGACGGCCAAAGCGCCTGTGGTTGGTGCGGCGATCATGTGCTTGCTCCTGGTTTCAGCGGTGGCGACGTGGTGGTCACCGTGGTCACCGCCATCACAGTGTCAGGCGGCTTGGAGCGGGCCCTGCGCGAGAGATTCTCTCGCACAGGGCCCGAGATTCGTCCTAGGAGACGCCGCCGCCATCCGTCGAACCCGTGCCGGTGCTGCCCGCGTTGAAGAGCTGCAGGATGGTGTCGAAGAAGGCACCGAGGAGAGCGTTATCCTGGCCGTTGATCATGTGTTTCCCCTTAATTGTTACTGGTTTGCGCGGTGATTCGCACCACACTTTTATAGCCCGGTTCGGAGCGGAAAAGTGGGGTCCAGGCGCCACACGTGGACAGCTAATAGCGAGGATGTGAGTGTTCACATTTTCGCTGGACGATTGTCCACATCAGTGCTTGCGAAAGTCAGAGAGATCATGGCAGCGCGCAGTTTGAGCAGTTCAGAGGGCAGGGCCGGATCCAATCCGGTCAGGGTTGCGATGCGCTTGATTCGATTGTCGACGGTGTTGGTGTGCAGGCCGAGCGCCGACGCGGTGCGCTGACGATGCTGGCCGTTGGCGAGATGTATGGACAATGTCTGCAGCAGTTCCGGATTGCCGTCGAGTGGCCTTAGAAGATTGATCAAGCTGTCGCGGCCTGCGCCACCCCGAGTGAGTTGATACTCGAGCGCGAGGTCTTCCATTCGGTACGACCGCGCCGGCAGTCTCAGGCGCCGCACGAGTTGCGCCAATTCGTGAGTGGTTGCTTGGGCGGCGGCGATATCTCGTACCGCGGCGTTCTCGGCGATTGCTGTGATCTCCACCCCGACCGTTGCGCGTGCACGTTGGATGACCTCGCACACTGTTCCCCAGTCGGGTGTGCCCTCGATCAGGACCAGACCACGTTGCGGTGCAGGAGCTTCGAGCAGCGCCGACCCGAAGTGGGCCGCGATTTTCGATTGAGCGACGGAGAGGTCACGGTAGGCCTGTATGCGCTGGTGGTTGCCGTTGCGTGCTCCCGGGCGGATGGGCGGCAGGTTCACCAGGAGCCGCAGGACGAGATAGCGGGGTGCGAGTTCAACGCCCATCTGCAACGCAAGCTGGGTGGGATCGTCGCCGTCCAGCATGGCTTTCACGAGAGCGCCGGCGGAGTATTCCCCGAGTTGGGAGCCAGCTGGAAGAGCCGAGAGATAGCTGATCGAGATGAACGAGTGAAGCCGCTGCGCGAGTGCGAACAAGAACTCGTTGAGATCCCCGAGATTGGCGGAGTCCTCGGCGTCGGCCCGGCTGAGGATGAGGGTGCGAAAAGTGCTGATGCCCTCGTTGGTCAAGTTGAGGATCGCGCTGAGTGGCACGCCTTTCAATGCTTGTTGGACGGTCATCGTGTGAATGCCGTCCAACTCTTGGTCGGTGGGAAGTTTGCGGTGATCCAGCAGCTGGATCCCCACTTGGAGCCCCTGCACGATCACCGCAATCAGTTCCCGACGAACTGCCTCCGTTTGGAGGGAAGTCAACGTCGGGTTGGCACGGGACAGGTGATCTACGAGATCGCTTGCCAGTGGGATGACGTCGTTGACCGCTGTGGAGGCGGGCTTGCCTCCCAACATGAGCGGTCCCGGGTTGTTCAGCAGCGCTGGGGACATGGGTGGCCTCCTCTAGACAGGTGCGTCGCCTGGCACAGGCACCCGGAGGCTCGGCGCGTTACGAAGCGGGGTACACGCTGAGGCCTTGTTCGGGGACATACTCGCCGCTGAAATTTGCGGATCGAATTGCGCCAGGCGTTGTGATTTCTACCACATGAACGATCGTCCAACTGTGAAATGGACAAATGTGAAGATAAGTCCATATGCCCCACGCGCTGCGGACCTAAACAATCGTCCACTTACGGTGTTTTTCGACGTCAGAGCGGAAAACGGATTCGGAGGACACCACGAGTTCCGTCTGGGATCATTGCCGGCGCCTACGGGGCTCGTCGCGGGCGATTTGCTCAGATCAAGCTCGAGGGCCCTGGGTCCTCGCGGACCCAGGGCCCTCGAGGCCTAGGTATTGATTCGACCAGTCCGATGTACGGGAACCGGTTCAGGGTGAAATCACCCCTTTTTGTACTGCTGTCTGTATTGCGGAAATCTCTAGATGACGCCCAGCGAAATCATGGCGTCGGCCACCTTCACGAAGCCGGCAATGTTCGCGCCGTGCACGTAGTCGCCCGGCTTTCCGTACTCGGCAGCGGTGTTGATGGTGCGCTTGTGAATGCCGCGCATGATTCCGGCGAGACGCTCGTCGGTGTACTCGAAGCTCCAGGAATCACGCGAAGCATTCTGCTGCATTTCGAGGGCGGAGGTTGCGACGCCACCGGCGTTGGCCGCCTTGCCGGGCGCGAAGGCTACGTTCGCGTCACGGAAGAGCTGGATGCCGCCGGGGGTGGTGGGCATGTTCGCGCCTTCGGCAACGGCCTGAACGCCGTTGGCGATCAAGGTCTTTGCGGCATCTTCGTCGAGCTCGTTCTGAGTCGCGCAGGGGAGTGCGACGTCGCACGGCACGTCCCAGATGGAACCATCGGCGATGAACTCGGCATGCGGAACTGCGTCGGCGTACTCGCTGATGCGGCCGCGGCGAACTTCCTTGATCTCCTTGAGGAGGTCGAGATCGATGCCCTTCTTGTCCACGATGTATCCCGAGGAATCCGAGCAGGCGATCGCGACGCCGCCGAGCTGGTGGATCTTCTGGATTGCGTAGATGGCGACATTGCCGGATCCGGAGATCACGACGTTCTTGCCTTCGAGGCCTTCACCCTTTGCCTTGAGCATTTCGGCGACGAAGTACGCGACGCCGTAGCCGGTGGCCTCGGTGCGAACCTGCGATCCGCCCCAGGTGATGCCCTTGCCGGTGAGGACGCCCGACTCGTACGTGTTGGTCAGCCGCTTGTACTGACCGAACAGGTAGCCGATCTCGCGACCGCCGACGCCGATGTCGCCGGCCGGAACGTCGGTGTATTCACCGATGTGACGCTGCAGTTCGGTCATGAAGGACTGACAGAAGCGCATGACCTCTGCGTCGGAGCGGCCCTTGGGATCGAAGTCCGAGCCACCCTTGCCGCCGCCGATGGGCAGGCCGGTGAGTGAGTTCTTGAAGATCTGCTCGAAGCCGAGGAACTTCACGATGCCCAGGTTGACGCTGGGGTGGAAGCGCAGGCCGCCCTTGTAGGGGCCGAGTGCACTGTTGTACTGCACGCGGAAGCCACGGTTGACGTGAACGTTGCCCTGGTCGTCGGTCCACGGCACGCGGAAGATGATCTGGCGTTCCGGCTCGCAAAGCCGCTCGATGAGTCCGGCGTCGGCGTAGCGGGGGTGGCGTTCGAGCACTACGTGAAGAGACTCGAAGACCTCTGCGGCGGCCTGATGGAACTCGGGCTCTCCTGCATTGCGAACCAAAACCTGATCGTAAATCTGCGCTACGCGGTCACGTACGGACACCGCTCACCTACCTCGTTGTGAGAACTCTTTTACATTTCCGTTACATACTAGGCGCCTTTATTGCTGTATCGGACAACTGTCCTGTGAAGGTGAAATCGGACACAGCTGTCACTTGTGTCAGTTGAACGGGCGATTTATAACAATTTGCTCAGCTTTCACTCTCTTAACACAGTCCAAATGGTTTGCTTCTGCGGTCGGGGATCACTGTGCCTGTGGTCCGAACGGGAGTCGAAATGATCAGAGGGGCTGCACGTGCGTAATAAACACTCCATGTCGGCGATGTTGTCGATAGGCGTCGTCACGATTGCCGCGACGATTGCCGCAGCACCGTCTGCGTCGGCGATCGGCGGACCGTGTGGGTCGGGAGGAAGTGGTTCCGCCGGATCGATGACGGGTTCGCTCGGTTCGCTGACCGGATCACTTGGCAGTGGTTCCGCCGGTACCGGCTCCCTCGCCAACGCGTTGCCCTGGATCACCGGCGCGCCCAACGGTGCTCTGCCGGTGCTGACCGGCCGCACCAAAGCGATCGAAATGGTCACTGGCCCAGGCAGTCCCAACAACACGATCGAGCGGTTCAACGTGTCGGGAACCGACCTCGGAATCATGTGGGACAACGGTCTTTCGGGGCCGGATCACGACGTTCTGATGGCATTCGGCGATACGGTTGGCGACTGCGACACCCCGGGTGACGACTGGCGCAGCAACGTGTTGTTCCGCAGCAACGACACCGCCATCGCCGACGGCATGAAGATCGACAGTTCTCCTTTGGACGGCCCCAATCATTCCAAGGAGATCATTCCGGGATTCGGCATTCCGGGCGAGTTCACCACCATCCCGACCGCTGGAATCTCTTACGGTGGTGTGCAGTACATCAGATTCATGTCCGTTCGGTCGTGGGACGAACCCGGAGCCTGGACCACCAACTACTCGGCTCTGGCTTTCTCCACGGACAACGGCGAGAACTGGGAGCTCGATCCGGCGACGGTTCGCGCGAACACAGAAGGACTCGGTATCCCGGGGATTCCGGCGGTATCACCGATCAATTCCAACTTCCAGCAGAGCGCCTTCCTCGACGGACGCGATGGTTACCTGTACGAATACGGAACTCCCTCAGGTCGTTTCGGTAAGGCGGTCCTGGCGCGAGTGGCCGGCGCCGACATCAGAAACCTCGGCGCCTACGAATACTGGGACGGCTCCGGTTGGAGTCCGCGAGATACCGATGCCGTTCAGGTCATCAAGGCACCGGTCAGTGAACTTGCCGTGCAGTGGAACGACTACCTGAACAAGTACGTTGCCATGTACACCAGTGCCGAGGGCAACCTGGTGATCCGTCAGGCCGACCAACCGCAAGGCCCGTGGAGTGGTACGCAGACCCTGTTGAGTGGAATCACGTTGCCCGCGTTGTACGGCGGATTCATGCACCCGTGGGCGAGCGGACAGTTCCTCGAATTCGTCGCCACCACGTGGGACCGTTACAACGTCATCTACATGCGGACCGATTTGAACGGACTCCAGATGGCGTCATCGGATTCGCGCGATCGTCCTGACCCCGCGACCACCGGTGAGGCTCGCGTCCTCGAAGTCACGATGCCGGAAGACCGCTAGCCCGAGCAAGATTCGACAACTGTGGCCTGCAACTCGATCGAGTTGCAGGCCACAGTTTTGTGAGCGTTGATTTCGGTGATGCTCAGAGAATGAAGAGCATTTCCTGATACGTCGGGAGTGGCCAGTGATCGTCGGCGACGATGGTTTCGAGGAAGTCGGCCGCTGCACGTACCTCTGCCATGGCGGGCAGGAGTGCGTCCTGTGCGTGCTTGGCCTGATCGAATGGCGACTCGCCGGCGTCGGTGTCGATTGCTGCGCGCAGGGCCGCGAGCGCTGTGCGCAGAGCCGCAACGGGCGCCGACACTTCTTCGAGCGGAGCTGAATCCGGTTCGAGGCCGGCGGACTTCAGTGCGACGAAGTTCTGCGCAACTTCCGTCTGGTGGCGCACTGCAGCCGGAAGGATCAGCGTCGTACCGATTTCGGCGGCCAGGCGTGCCTCGACGCCGATGCTCAGTGCGTACTGTTCGAGTCCGACCTCGTAGCGACTGTGCATCTCTCGGTGGTTGAAGACCTTGTACTTCTCGAAGAGTTCCATCGAGGACTCGGTGATCAGTTCAGGAAGGGCGTCCAGCGTCGTGCGAAGGTTCGGCAGACCGCGAGACTCGGCCTCGATCTGCCAGTTCTCCGAGTAACCGTCGCCGTTGAAGACAACCGCACCGTGGTTGGTGATGATCTCGGTGAGCAGATTCTGGACGGCGGTGTCGAAATCCGCGCCGTCGGCGACCGCGGCCTCCAGTTCGGTGGCCATGTAGTCCAAGGCCTCGGCCATGATCGTGTTGATGGTGACCATCGGGCCGTTGACTGTTTGCAGCGATCCTGGTGCGCGGAACTCGAAACGGTTGCCGGTGAAGGCAAATGGGCTCGTGCGGTTGCGGTCGCCCGGATCGGTCGGCAGGACGGGAAGGGTGTCGGCTCCGATCATCATGGTGCCCTTGTCCTTCGACGATGTTGCCGCGCCCTTGGCGATCTGCTCGAAGACGTCGGCCAGTTGATCGCCGAGGAAGATCGAGATGATGGCCGGGGGAGCCTCGTTGGCACCGAGACGGTGATCGTTGGTTGCCGATGCGACCGACGCGCGCAGGAGGCCGGCGTATTTGTGGACGGCCCGGATGACTGCGGCGCAGAATACGAGGAACTGGGCGTTGTCATGCGGATTGTCTCCGGGGACAAGCAAACTGCCGAGTTCGGAGTTGCCCAGCGAGAAGTTGACGTGCTTGCCGGAGCCGTTGACACCGTCGAACGGCTTCTCGTGGAACAGACATTCCATGCCGTGCTTCTTGGCGATGGTTTTGAAGGTGGTCATCAGCAACTGCTGGTGGTCGGCGGCGATGTTGCCTCGCTCGAACATCGGGGCGATTTCGAACTGGCCGGGCGCAACCTCGTTGTGCCGTGTCTTGGCGGGGATGCCGAGTTTGAACAGTTCCCGCTCGGTGTCCATCATGAATCCGAGCACACGTTCCGGGATCGCCCCGAAGTAGTGGTCGTCGAACTCCTGGCCCTTGGGCGGCTTTGCGCCGAAGAGTGTTCGGCCGGCGTTGAGGAGGTCGGGGCGGGCGAGGAAGAAGTGTCGATCGATCAGGAAGTACTCCTGCTCGGGACCGCAGAACGACACGATGTGCTCGGGGTCGTCGTGGCCGAACAACTTCAGGATTCGTTCGGCGTGGAAACCCATTGCCTGTTGTGAACGCAGCAGGGGAGTCTTGTGGTCGAGCGCTTCGCCGGTCATCGAAACGAACACGGTCGGGATACACAGTGTGTTGCCGTTGGGGTTTTCGAGAACGTAGGCCGGGCTCGTGACATCCCAGCCGGTGTATCCGCGAGCCTCGAATGTGTTGCGCAGCCCGCCGTTCGGGAAACTCGAAGCGTCGGGTTCACCTTGGATCAAGGTCTTGCCGGCGAACTCCGCCAGTGCACTGCCGTCGCCGACCGGCTCGAGGAAGCTGTCGTGCTTCTCGGCCGTCAAACCGGTCAGTGGATAGAAGACGTGGGCGTAGTGGGTTGCGCCTTTCTCCAACGCCCAGTCCTTCATCGCCGACGCGACCGCATCGGCGACCATGGGATCAAGCGGTTTGCCTTGCTCGATCGTCGCCATCACCGACTTGTAGACGAGCTTGGGCAGTCGCTTCTGCATGACCACCTTGTTGAAGACGTTGGCACCGAACACCTCGCCGGGTGTCTCGTCGGTGGTGAAACTGACCACCGGAGGTGTGTAGGCCTCGACGTCCTTGATCGCTTGCAAGCGAACTGCATTTCCACTCATGTGCTTACCCCTCGCCCGGGCCCAGGGCTGCGCTGCTGATTGCGAGCCCGACTTCGGCAAACCCTACGAACCTCGGGTATCGGGGGTGTTTCGTAGATATTGCGCCTGTCCGCAAACTTCGAGTCATAACGGAAATGTCGATCTGTCGGAGGTCTACGGCAGACTTCGGGCCGACGGGCTATTGCAGGACAGTCGAATCGGAGAGTCTTTGTGATCAGGGTGTTGGTGCCAACAACGGTGGAGCAGGGCGATCTCGCGGAAGTGCTTCGGTTGTACGACGAACTTGTCACCGAGACCCGAAAAGAGGTCGGCTGCATCAATTACGAGTTACTGCAGCGCACCGACAATCCCTGCGAGCTCGTGTTGGCGGAGGAATGGGAATCGCAGGAGCACCTCGACGCCCACACTCATACCGAGCACTTCGTCAGGTTGGTTGAGGCGCTGGACAAGCTCGAGACGGCAGCGCCGGCGCAGATCTTCACGAAGGTTCTGTAGCGGTGGGGCGCGGCTTCGGCGCCCACCAGGGCCCAGAGAGCATTTCTCAGCTGCCCTGAGCGTCGACCCGACACGACCTGAGACCGGGAAACGGCTCTGCATCGGCATCGGCTGATGGCCTGACATCGCCAGTTCGGCGAAGGTGCTTTCAGTGTGCGATCGGGTAACTGGTGAAGCGCCGCCGCGCGCCGGAGATGAACTCCCGCCGAAGCCGTCACCACTTGCCTTCGCTTACGAAGATCACAGTAGCTCCGTCGACTCGACATATGGCAGCGGTCTGCAGGGCAGGGACCACGAGCTTGCTGGCAGCGCCGATAGGGACACCGGTGGCCCTCTGCGCCCAGCCAGTCGTGATCGACCGGAAGAAATGTCGCTCACAACCACGAAATTGGACGAATGTTCAGATTCTTCTCAAAACGCCCACCAGAATCTGTTTGCGACGGCTACGCTACCCGTCAGTAATGTCGTGAAGATCACATTTTCATCCACCTTGGTAGTTCTACCTGGAGGTATCCATGCGCCAATCCTTGATCCGTCGCCTTGCGACACCCGTCATCGCGGCCGGTGCCGCGATCACGCTGATGTTCAGCGGTGCGGGCACTGCCGTCGCCGATGATTCGACCCCACCGCCGCCTGCGTGGTCGGGAGATAAGACGGCGGACAATCTCAGATGGAGCCTGAGCTTGACCGCCGTGAACGGGAACGTGGTCGACCGTACGCAGCCGGGGGTCAATGTTGTTCACCCCGGCGACACCGTCACCTTGACCTCACAGATTTGGAGTGCCGGCGGGATCGGCCGGTACATAACCGGAATGCGGCAGATCCAGCCTGCCGGCTTCGAGTACCTCTCTCACACGGTCAGCAGGGAGTCGTCAGTCACGAACGGGGGCGCCGCGGGGATTACGGCCTATTGCGCTGGCGGCGGTTGCAGCAAGGTGCCGATCCTGGGAAACAAGGGCTACTACGATCAGGTGATTTTGCCGTAACCTATCAAATCCCCACTACCCAGGCGTTTGGCGACTTCAATGCCGGTTTCGTGTTCGATGTCTACGCCTTCGGTTCGCAGTCGGGCGCTAACCCTTCCAGTGCGGGGGTGCGCGTCGTCGATCCGAATGTGACGACTACAGCCACTCTGACCGCCCCGACCGACGCAAAGACAGGTGAGCAGGTCGACCTCAGCGCCAACGTCGGTCCTGCGAACGCCGTCGGTACCGTCCAGTTCAAGGACGGCGACGACAACATCGGTGGACCGGTCACAGTATCGGGTGGTGCGGCATCTACACAGCACACGTTCGATGCGGTAGGTGCGCACGCCGTCACTGCAGTCTTCACCGGCGAAGCCGGATTCCACGGCGCCACCTCCGAAATCTCGACCGTGAACGTTACTGCTGACACCACGACCACACTGAGCGCTCCGGCCACCGCGGTAGTTGGCGCCGACGTCACGATCGCGGCTACCGTCACGCCCGCCGACGCGGTGGGCACCATTCAGTTCAAGGACGGCTCCGTCAACGTCGGTGAACCCGTCGCAGTCGTGAACGGTCAGGCCACGATCACCCGCACTTTCGTCGAGGCAGGCTCGCACAACTTCACAGCTGATTTCACCAGCGAAGCCGGATTCAACGCTTCTACATCTACCGCGTCGGCACTGAACGTCACAGACGCCGACTTCGGCACCACCACTACGGTCCTCGAGCCGGTCACGGCGACGGTTGGAGTCGAGACGAACCTTTCGGCGACCGTGCGTCCGATCCCCAGCGCCGGTCAGGTCGAGTTCACTGTCGACGGCGTACCGGTTGGCACTGCCAGCGTAGGTACCGGTGACGGTGTCGCGGTTCTCCCACATACCTTCGACGCCGTCGGAACATCCACAGTGGTCGCGAAGTACCTCGGAACCCCCGGTTTCACCGATTCCACATCTGCCCAGTACTCGGTAAACGTCACGGCAGTCCAACCCAACCGCGCTGACACCAACACCGCCCTCGGCGTCACCGGATCCTCCAGGGTAGGCACCGCAATGACATTCACCGCAACTGTCGCTCCGTCGACCGCAAACGGGATGATCCAGTTCAAAGTCGGTACCACCCCGATCGGTGCACCCGTCGCCGTCGTAGACGGTGTCGCCACCACCTCGCACACCTTCGAAACCGAAGGTACCTACGCAGTTACGGCCGTCTTCACAGGCGGCGACGACTGGAAGGACTCCGTATCCGGCCCCACCGTCGTCAGTATCTCCACCGCAACCACTCCCGAAGGCGGCACCGGCAGTTTGGGTTCGCTCTCCGACATCTTCGGTAGCTAGTTCCGCGCCCGTAGCCAGGTTCGGAGCGCGCGCACGCAGCGCCCCGAAACCTTAGGCGGGGCAACCCCGATAACTTCCACTCATCCGTAGGAGAATTCGTGCAGAAGAAGAGGATTCGCCGACTCGTCACACCGATCGGTGTGGGAGCGCTCGTCGGCGTCACAATGTTCGCCGGAGTACCTGCGCAGGCTCAAACCGTCGACACCACATTCCTGTCGTCATGTCTGGCAACGCCGTCTGCGGTAGCCGGGCCGACCGCCATGAGTCAGTTGGCCACGGTGTCCGCCGAGGCTCCAGCGTCGGTCAATGCCGGTGACGAGTTTGACGTCATCATTACACCGCCGCCGATATCGGTCCCTAATTCGGTCTCGGGTGCGAGTGTGAAGAGTGTTTCGCGCATCAAGATCGACGTAGATATTCCCCAGAATGCCGAGTATCTGGGCGGTGAGATCGTTCCGGGCACCAGCGTCGGCCTCAGTGGTGTGGTGCCGAATGTGCTGCGCATCAATGAATCCGGATACCCTGACCCCTCCGGTAAAATCATCCGACTCTCGGGCAACAATGCCACGATCGGAAACGGTCCCAACACGAGCACCGGTAGCGAGGGCGGCATCGTCGCTTTGGCCACCAGCGGCGAAAACACGACCTTCAAGTTGCCGCAGGTCAAGGCGAGGCTCAGAGCCGGCGAATCGGGCAAGGTCGAGATGACATTGCGCACTGGCGGCGACTCCGGGACGTGGAACAACGACAAGAACTTTCTGTCGTTCCTTCCTAAAGCCACTTTGGTGATTACCGCGTGGGCGCCGACCCGTTGTACGCCGCGCGACGACGAAGCCTCGTCACTCAACGCCGGTGCAGGCCCGTTGGTTACGACCAATATCATCGAAGCCGACAAGCAGACCACCACCACCATCGATGCTGCCGGTGCTGTAAAGAACGGCGCGGAGGTCACCCTGACCGCGAACGTCGCCCCTGCGGCGCCGGGTGGGACGGTCGAGTTCTTCGACGGCGCAACCTCACTTGGAACAGTCGACGTCGCTGCCGGCAAAGCTTCGATTACGCACACATTCGACACGGATGGTGACCACTCGATCACAGCGGCATTCTCCGGTTCGGCTGGTTTCATCGCCTCGACGTCGTCGGTCAAGACCATCAATGTCAGCACCGACGACACTCTCACCACCCTCACGATGACGAGTCCGGACGAGGCGTACGTCGGACAAGACGTCAATCTTCGCGCACAGGTCACCCCGGCAGTTCAGGGTGGCACCGTGGAGTTCACCGTCGACGGCAACAACACAGTCTCCGGTACCGTCGGCACCGATGGCACCGCGGTCGCGCCGTACAATTTCGACAGCACCGGCACCCATAAGGTTGTCGCACGTTATTCGGGCACTCAAGGTGTGTCAGGTTCTGTTGCACCGGCATTCCCGGTCAGTGTCACCAATGCGCCGCCGGCCGCTGTTCAATCCACAACCACGCTCGACGCGGTTGGAACGATTGCCAAAGGCACCCCGGTCACGCTGAGAGCAACGGTCGATCCGGCCAATGCCAACGGTACAGTCCAATTCAAGATCGGTAGTGCCCCTCTCGGCGGTCCCGTCACTGTGGTGAACGGCGTTGCGACGCTCCCAACCACGTTCAACAATTCGGGTGAGTACAGCATCACCGCCGAATTCAGCGGCGCTGCAGGGTTTATCGGTTCGGCTTCTGCTCCGCAGGCGCTGACGGTTCCCGGCTCTACCGATCCGGGTACCCCCGGAGATGGAGGTAGCCTCGGCGATCTGTTCGGCAATATCTTCGGGTCCTGATCCCGCAGAGTCCGGATATCTCGTCAATTTCCAGGCAACGTGGAGTGCGCCTTCGGAAGTCGGTGCACTCCACGGGTGCAGGGCTGTGACACAAGGCGATGGCCGAGGTCGCCGCCTGTGAAGCGATCAGTTTGCGGCATAGTCCGATGGCCATCCCCGCAAGATGACGTGGAACCGGAGGGACGTGGGGTCGTCGACCGGCAGTCCCCGAGGTTTCTCGCGGTAGGCGAGCCCCCACTCGATCAAGTCGAGATTCGTCGTGCCCAACCGATGTGAATCGACACCGAGTGATCAAGACCAGGTCTGAATCCCCAGTCGGACAAGTCAATCCATCCACACATCCAGGAGGAGTTTCCGT